>DAIRTB010000001.1:0-19977 GCA_036804105.1 Bacteroidota bacterium
CAACATCTAAATTACCCATACAAACCCGTGCAGGAGAAACCAATCTTTTAGGTATTTCTGTTGATATTACGAAGCAGAAAAAAGCTCAGGCCGAGCTTACATTAGCCAAAGATGTTGCAGAACGTGCCTCTTTAGCAAAATCTAGGTTCTTGTCTAATATGAGTCATGAAATTAGAACTCCCTTAAATGCCATAGTAGCCCTAACAGATTTTCTTCTGCTAGAAAGTGATTTTAAGCATAAAGAGATTCTTAAAACTATTAAGTTTTCGTCTAGCAACTTACTAATAATTCTGAATGATATTCTGGATTTCTCTAAAATTGAAGCCGAAAAAGTTAACCTTCTAAAAAAACCGTTTAAAATAAAAGAAGTAATAAACGAAATTGGAAACACTTTTTCTGTAAGTGCTCAACAGAAAGGACTTGCGCTTAACTTAAAGATTGGTGAAGAAATTCCTGAAAATTTAATTGGCGATGAGGTTAGACTCACACAAATTCTGTTTAATCTTTGCTCAAACGCCGTAAAGTTTACAAAAGAAGGCAGTATCTCCATTTTGGTTACAGCAGAAAGTGTTTCGGTGGATTTAATTAAATGTAACATTGTTATAGAAGATACCGGTGTGGGAATTCCTAATGATGAATTAACTAGGATTTTCAAAAGTTTTACGCAATTAGAAAGCAATGAACCTGGTATTAGAGGCACTGGTCTTGGCTTAGCAATAGTAAAAAGATTGGTTACTTTAATGGAAGGAGAAATTCTGGTAACCAGTACTTTGGGGGTTGGATCTATTTTTAAGGTTAGCATACCTTTCCAAGTTGTAAAAACCCAGGATATACCTGTTTACAAAGCCCCAGAAATTCCATCTATTGAAAACACTTCAGCAAAACGAAGAACTATTTTATTAGTTGAAGACAATAAGGTGAACCAGTTTGTAGCGAAACAGATTCTTCAGAAACGAGCATATGAAATATTGATTGCAAACAACGGCCAAGAATGCCTAGACATTTTAGCCGAAAGGGCAGACGTCGATTTAATATTCATGGATTTAAATATGCCTGTTTTAGATGGTTTTGCAGCTACCAAATGCATAAGAGTGATGCCAGAACCTTGGTGTAAAATTCCAATAATCGCCCTCACCGCCGATGCTTTCGAAGATACCAGAATAACGGTTTTAGAAGCTGGTATGAATCGTTTTATTACAAAACCCATAAATCTCAAAAATCTTTTTACTGCAATAGACGAAGTGATTGATAATAGTTAATAGTTAATAGTGAATTAGAAAAACTTTCTACTGATGGCCTGAAATTTATACTGCATTCGGTAATAAAGAACCAACCCATACATAGTGTTGCGTTTATTCCCAAACGAGACAGATTATCGCAATTGCTAAGAAAAAGTTAGGAAATAAATCGAAGAAAAGAAAACTTAACCATTTGTGTTAGAGAAATTTTGTTAGAAAAAATTTCATAACAGAAAAAGTCTAACAGTTTCTGTTATGAAAAAAATGTTAGAAAAAAAATCCTAACAATTAAAGTCTAACAATTACTGTTAGAGAAAAAGCTAAGAATTAAATTGCCTAACAAAAATCCATGTACCTATTTCTAACTATAATTGACAGTCATCTTGACAATATTGAAGCAATTATAATGGGAGAAAGTATAGAAGGAGGTATTACGGAATTCATGGCAAAGTAATTAACCAAGAATCAAGGTTAGTATGTCATTCAAATTTTCAGCCCAATGCTTACGAATCATCTAGCACCTAGTCTTATAATCTCCTCAAATCCATTGTTTTAAGTACTAAAAGTGGTTTTTGATGTTTAAAGACATCCAACACAAAAGAAAAAAACAGAATTTTTGTGAAAATAATTGAGGGAGTGATTTTTAAAACCACTCCCTCTTTATGATAATGTGAGCTTGAAAAGGCAAATGGTGTTTACCAAGTTCTTTCTACCAACCAATTAGCACTTTGGAATGCAAGTGGCACAGCTGTTGCTTGCAATTTGCCTCCTTCAGTATTCAAATAAATTTCTGGTTTCCAACGATTTTTTAAGCGATAGTAAACAGGTGCTCCTGCGGCACGAGTTTCAACTACTTCTTCTAACTCCCAATGTCCACTGAAAAATCCTTCTGGAACAACAGATGCTTCAAGTGCTCCTTTTTCGATGTTCAATGAACGTTGGGTCATTCCCCACACACACATTAAACGGAAATACTTAGTTCCTGCAATTGGAATCATTCTCCATTGTACATCTACACCCGCAGGGCTTGATGGATTAAATGCAGCTGCAACACCCTCTGGTCCGCCACTAATACCGATATATTGGTTGGCAGTATAACGATTTTTAAAACGTACTGCATCACACACGGCTCTTTTGCCTTCTAATTCAGATATGGTCTGCCTATTTGCAACCGTTCTTACTTTGCTTTGGTAATAGCTGTCAATTTTAATACCGGCAGGAATTGGGTGAGTAAAAGCGTATTTACCATTTTGTTGAGGTTTGTCGAACTTAACATCAACCCATTTTCCTTCCGAAAAAATTTGGATGGTAAAACCTGCAACAGGAAAATCTGCTGCACGGAACGTCATAGTTCCGCTGCCTGTAACTGTTCGTTTACTTGCATCAATGCAAACATCTTCAAGTGTGTTTGTAAATTGTGCAAAGGTGGTGTTCGAAAAGATCATTGCGATTGCTAAGAACAAGAAAGATTGAAATTTTTTAATAAGAAATTGATTTGTTTAAATGTTGAAGCAATGTTACGTAGAGGCAAGGTGCATTGAGAAACTGGAGGGACGAGCTGTATTAATCTTGGGTCTAATGGTATTTTTTTTGAAGTTGAAGGATGTTCTGAAACCATAATTAGTCAAACCTTAGACTTTTTATAAATGCTTTCGCCATTAAAAATATCTTTAAAAAAGCCAAAGAAAACCCTATTATAAGCTTAACAAGCAATTGTTGGACTTAATCAAAGAGATTTAAACAAGATGCTAATTGGGGTCTGCAAATCTAATTGGATAAAATGGAACGAACATTTTTGGCATTTAAGCCTAAGGGCCCAATAACCGTAGCGAGCCTATGCTTTTTTTATCGGTTCAATTAGTTGCTTAAGAAAAACTCATATTACTTTTTTTCTTCTTTTGCCTTGATTATAGCTTCTGTTACCGTTTTATTGAGAGCTGTGCGATTTTCCGCTATTACTTTATCACCAAACTCTGGTGTTATTTCATCGGGAATTTTGTCCATATTCAAAAGCATTTCTATTAGTTGCTCCTTTAATTCAGATTGTGAAATGTTAATACCTCCATTTAGCGAAAGTCTTCCTTCATTGGATAAGAAAATAAAGGGCGAACTATCTTCACAATTATCGGAAACAAAACCATCTGGGAAAATAGAGGGTGATACCCTATACGCTTTTGGCCAGCAAATAAAAGGAATATCGGTTGCGCCAACTGAAATGGCTTTTACTTTCCAGGCTGCTCCTTCTTTTTTTAGTAATCCAAAAACAGCATCAGAAAACGATCCGCCCATATTGGCTTGTTCAAAAAAGGGCGTTTCCCTGAAATCCATTTCGCTACCATCTTTTTTTAAAATGGTTGCAGAGATAAAGGCAGAAGTATCATTTGCTTTAAAATAGGTAGACTGTAACAAAACGCCAATGGTTAACTCCTTTTCTACCAATTCTTGCAATCCTGCTAATACCACTTGGTGCGGAAAAGTATCTTTTGAATTTTCGCTGTTGCTTTGGGTGTTAGACGTATTATTTTCGTGCCTACAAGCGAGAAAATGAAAAGTTGCAGCACCTAAAATTAAAAGAAGGAATTTATTCTTTATAAACATTGTCGTTTTATATTCTGTTTTAATGCAAATTATCTTAAAAATGATTGACAACTATTTTTTTAATACAAGCGGGTAAATTTCTTCCACTTCGTGCCCCACCGGGTAAGCACCATTACTTTCAAGCACTTTCCCATTAACATGAAATTTATACTTATTGCCAGAATGTAGCATTTTTACGCTGTAAATATTTCCATCAGGCGTCAGATTTTCCACTTGGGCGTAGAAATACCTCCCATCGCCAAAGATTACTTCAACAAAGTTTGGTTTTCCCACAACCACAGCGTTAGTTGGACCATAGTATTGAATTCTTTTACAGGTGTGCCCCTTCTTGTATGCGCCGTTTGAAGCAGTAACAACTTTACCAGCAAATGAGTATAGGGATCCTGAGTGTACCATTTTAGTATTCACAATGCCTCCATTAACCGAATTTACTTCAGCATAAAAGGTTTTACCATCGGAAAAGGTTACCACACACAAATCGGCAACAGCTGGCGCTTGAGCCTTCCCAAAAGTGGGGTAACATAAAACTAGTGTTAGAATTAAAATTAAACTTTTCATGTTTTTAGGTTTGCAATTATTTTTTAATGTCTTGTAAACAATACGTATTTGGTGGAAACAGCTCAATACTTTTTTATATATAACTGATTAAAATTGATTAATTAGCTTTTAGTGTATTACTTTTTTACGATTTTCCAATATTGACCAGTTACGTTTTGAGTTTTATCTAGCCAAACTCGGTTAAAGTTCTTGCCATCGTTAATAACATCTAAAGATTTGGTTGGCTGATAATGCGGGGAAAGGCGAAAAAAGCCAGGCATTCCTGCTACTGGAGTTATTTTCCAATATTGTCCAGTTACATTTTGAGTTTTATCCAACCAAACTTGGTTAAAGTTTTTGCCATCGTTAATTACATCTAGCGATTTGGATGATTGATACTGAGGAGAAAGACGAAAAAAGCCAGGCATTCCTGCAACAGGTGTTATTTTCCAAGATTGTCCAGTTAAGTTTTGAGTCTTGTCTAACCAAACTTGGTTAAAGTTTTTGCCATCGTTAATTACATCTAGAGATTTGGTTGGCTGATAATGAGGCGACAATTTATAGAAAACATTAGGATCGAAAGACACTTGTGCCGCTGGGGGAGGTGTTGCTTTTGCAGTAAACAGCAATAATTTATCATCCGAACAATTTATTACGTTCCAATTTTTAGTAAGAGTATAATTTTTGTTGCCGATTAACGTGCCATCAAACTGAACAGAAGATACGATAAATCGGCCATTTGGGTTTTCCCAAACTATAAAACCGCCAGCATAGTTTATCACATTAAATCCTGCTGCTTGTCTTAATTCTTTCGAACTAATTCTATTATCATTTTCGTCTAATGTCCATAGGGCTACACGCCCATCATAATGCTCCCACAAAATATGCCCACCAGCACCATCACAGTTTACTGGGTGCCAACCTGGTATTGGTCTGAAGACTTTAGACTTTACTTTATTGCCTTCATAATCCACTGTCCATAAATCAACTCTTCCATCATCGTGTACCCATAAAATTTTTCCATAAGAATAATTGATTGCATGCCATCCTGGAAAAGGGCCATACATTTTTTCGCTGTTTTTTATGCCCGCATTATCAATCCACCATAAATTAATACTTCCATTGTCTTTTACCCATAAAATTCTATCATCAGAATAGTTTACAGCTTGCCAACCTGGAAAAGGACCGTATTCTTTAGAGACAGTTTGAACGAAATTCTCGTTATAGACAGAAATTGAGAACTTGTTCGTGGCTTGATGCCAAAAAAGAGTTTTGTTATCATGCACATTAATTGGTACCCAACCAGGTTTCACTTTTTGATTTTTAAATGCAGTACGATTGCCATTGGCATCTAAGGTCCAGAAAGAAAGCTCTTGCGCCTGTGAGTGCTCAAAAGAAAACAACGATAAGATGAGCGTTGAAAAAATTAGCGTAGAAATTTGAAATAAGTTTTTCATATGTTTTTAATCTAAGAGAGTGGTTTATTATAAAGCTGACAGAAGTCTATGAATTTTCTTGGAAGGTGATAAGGATTAGTTGTTACTGAAGGACTTTATTAATAACCTACGGCAATTAGCCGCCTTAAGCGTATTGTTTGATGTTACTAATTAGTATTCAGCTTAATAATTGACTATTGCCCGATTAGAAGTTGCTCAGTTAAACCCTTGAAAGAAAGGGTGCAGTTATTATTGTAAACATTGCCTGTTATCTGAATGTTACCGCCTCTAATTGTTCCCTCAACCAAAAAATTATTTGGTCTGCCAGACCATTTAAGATTTCTTCCGGTTACATTTCCTTCAAATGTATTTTCGAGCTCAACTTGGCTGTTTGGTTTAAATTTGAGTTTCCAAAGCACTGTTTTACTTTCAGGGTCTTGAACTGCCCAAGTACCGTCTGTTAAAACAACACATTCATTTTGGATTGTAAAAGTGGAGGAAGTTTGACGATTCGTAACTGTTCTTACTTGAAGAGGTAATACATTTCTTCCAGCTTCAGGAATGGTGTACTTGAATGAATATTGGCCGTTTTGAGGTGTTTTCTCATTCACTTTTACATTTATCCATTGGTTGTTTACAAAAATTTGAGTTGTATAGCTGCAAATCGCAAAGTCAGAAGGATTGAATGTAATTATTCCATTGCCTTCAATAGTGGTGTCTTTACCACAAACAAATTCAAGCTTGTTTGTGAATTGTGCCTGGGCCTTTGTTACAAATAATGCGAACAATAAGGTGGAAGAAAAAATAAATCGTTTCATTTTTTAAAATTAAATAAAGGTGGTTGTAAAGGGTTGAATTATTGGTTGATTGAAGAATTCGCTTTTGTTAATTGAGTATAAATTTAAAATAACCTAATCGGTATACCATAATACCCTGCCATCTGAATAATTAACTGGCCGCCAGGTGCTAAATGGGCCATGAACTTTAGATTGGGCATCTACTTTAACCCCATTTTCGTCTACTACCACAATGCTTATCCTTCCATCCTCGTGCCCCCAAAGAATGGTGTCATCCGAATAATTTATCACAGACCAGCCTCGATTAGGTCCGTAGAAGTTTGAGCTCACAAATTCATCGTTCGAATCAAGATTCCATAAAGCGGCTTGCCCATCTGTATGCGCCCATAAAATTTGATTAGTTTGGCCAAAGATATTTATTGGATAAAAGCCCGCTGGTGGAAAATGAATTTTTGCCCGGGTAGAACTGCCATTCTCTGCTATGGTATAAATGCAGATTCGTCCGTCGTCGTGCACCCACAAAAGCTTGCCTGATGAATAATTTACTACACGCCAGCCTTTATTAGGTACATGTTCTTTCAAACTAATTCTATTTCCTTTGTTGTCTAAATTCCATAGGATTACTTTTCCGGAAGTATGTTCCCAAAGTAGTTTATTATCCGAATAATTTATGGCAGTCCAACCAACAATTGGGCCGTATTCCTTGTGACCAACGTAGTTTCTATTATCGTCTGTTCTCCAAAGCGAAATTTTGTTGGTGGAATGTACCCATAGTACTACATTAAGGCAATAATTAATTGGTGTCCAATCTTTAAATGGTCCATGATGTTTGAATGCAGTATGGTTAGAATTTACATCTATATCCCATAAAGAAATTTTTTGAGCCTGTACATTAATTACAGAAAACAAAATTATAGCTGATAAAAAAATCCTTTTCACGATAGTTTAAAATTGGTGTTGATTCGTTTTTTTTTCAATGAGGCATTACAATTTTTTATGCCTTAGAAATAAAGATTTACGCCATTGGCATTGTGCACTACCCAGTAAACTGAATAATTAAAAAATGCCTAAGGAAACCTAAACCTGAATTTTGAGGAATAAAATCTATTCCGAAATTATATCCCAATGACTGCTCCAAAATGCAGCTGGTACATCGGTACAATCTAAAAAGCCTTTTTCAATATTTAAGTAAGTACCTTTCCACCTATTTTTCAATCTGAAATATACTTTATCATCTACCATAATGGTCTCCATAAACCATTGTGCGCTCCAAAATGCTGTAGGGACTTCAGAAATTTCTACTTTCCCCTTTTCGATGTTTAAAACCATCTTAAAGTTAGCTTTACTATGCAAAGTGAAATAACTTAGGGTATCATTCACAATAACATCTGTAAAATCCCAGAGTGCAGCTACATCATTTGAAGATGAGGGAGTTCCCATTTTCACAACACCATTTTGAGCCATAATATACTGATTTGGCTTCCAACGATTAACATACGCTGATGCATTGTGATCAGGATTTTGGCAGTACGAAGCCAGACTTAACAAAACCAACAAGGTTGTGAGGTAAATTTTAATTGCGATCTTCATATAATTTAAGGTTAATAATCTTTTTCAAAATGGTAGAATTAAGAACAAATGCCAGTTTTTTCGCATGTGTACTATCCACAAAAAAATCTCAGCAGCTGCTTTTAATTAATTACCATGGCTATTTTCCATCAAGCAGGTTGCCAAATCCTCCTAAAATACTGCCCTCTTCTTTATTGCCAACAGGAGAACCAAAAGAAAGAATGCGACTAGCTAAACGGCTAATTGGTATGGTTTGAACCCAAACCTTGCCAGGACCTCTCAGAGTAGCAAAAAATAAACCTTCGCCACCGAAGATTACATTTTTAACGCCTTTTACAAACTCAATATCGTAGCTAACTCCACTTGTAAATGCAACAATACAACCGGTATCAACCCGCAGCATTTCGCCTGGTTTCAGCTCTCGCTCAATTACCAAGCCACCTGCATGTACAAAAGCTAGGCCGTCGCCTTCTAGTTTCTGCATAATAAATCCTTCGCCACCAAAAAGTCCTGTTCCTAATTTTCGCTGAATTTCAATGCCTATGATAACACCTTGTGCGGCACACAAAAACGAATCTTTTTGAGCAATAATTTTTCCGCCAAGCTGAGCCAAATTCAAAGCGATAATCTTGCCAGGGTAAGGAGCTGCAAAAGTTACCTGCTGCTTTTGTGATCCGTTATTTGTAAATGCGGTCATAAATAAACTTTCGCCCGAAAGCATTCTTTTGCTTGCTGCAAAAAGTTTACCCATAAAGCCCTTTTCTTGGCCAGTTCCATCTCCAAAGATGGTAGACATTTGTATGCCTTCGCCCATCATCATAAAACTACCAGACTCTGCAACGGCGGTTTCATTGGGATCAAGCTCAATTTCTACGGCTTGTATTTCTTCGCCAAAAATGCGATAATCAATTTCGTGACTTTTCATTGTGTTTCAAATTATATGTTTGAGTGATTAAATATAAAATTATTAAAATTTTATTTCCAAAACTGTGGTGCAGCAATATATTTAATCATTTCTATTCACAAGTAATTTTGGTAATAAACCATTTACCATTTTCTTTTTCCAATTCTATTTTACTGGCTTCAATGGTGGCTGCAACTAGGTTTTGGTCAAGCACTTCTGTCCTAACTGCACCAGAAGTATAAGCCGCAATATCCCAATCTTGCCCACAGAAAACTCTGTCGTAATCAAGGCCTGTTAAGGGGCCATCATTGCCATTTTCATTATTTTTCGCCCACTCCGCTTCGTATCCTTTAAGAAGTGATAGATCGTGCTCAATGTAGGTTTGGCTTACAAATCCACTTTTCATCAGCTCTTCATGATAAATAGTTAGTTTGGCAATATCTAATTTTGCGGCAGAACCATCTGTATTTAAAAAGTCGACGGCTCTTTTTTCATCGTCAATAAATGATTCGTACCATTTATAAAAACTATTTACTACATCTTTAACATCAGTAGAATCGGCTAGGATTTCTGTGCCGTTGTTTTCGGTTGATGTTGTGTCTGTCGTTTTAGATGCTTCGTTGCAAGCTCCTAAGGAAAAACAGATTAGCGAAAAGTAGTTTAAAATTCTCATTTTAATATTGGTTAAGGTTATGATAGTCATTTTTTTATTTCGAGGTAAAACTAAGCATGATTACAGGTGCTGCAAAAAATTAGGGACGAGCTGTAGCATTGGTGGGATAAGAAGCGCTTGCCTGGCAGCTGTACTACCTTGTTGCTATTGCTAGTTAATTACTCTGGATTACTAACCGTTAGGTAAATACGAAAACTTGTAGATTTACTACTGTTGTTGGTTACTGTAAAACGGTAGTCTTTGGTTACCTCTATGGTATATTCAATTCCGTTGCTATTGGGCTCGACCGATACTTTGCCAAAATCCATAGTACCCATGTTAGTATCATCTGTAAAACCCAACAAAACCAATTGGCCTGCTTTTGCTGCAAAAACAAAATGTTTGCTGCTATTGGCAGCTACTTTTTGCTCCCATACAAGTACAGCGCCTTGTTTGTCTATTTCAATTCGTTCTTCATCGGCAAAAGCAGGGTCTTCCTGCAAGCCATCTGAATTTGTGGGTTCTAGTGTTGTTTCTGTAAGGCTATCGGCCATTTCAGCAGGAGGAATAGCGTTTTTTTTATCTGTAGGCTCGGTACAAGCGAAAAGAGATATTAAAAAGAAATTTGCGAGAATAATTTTTTTCATATTAATAATGCAATTGTGTGAAGAGAATAAGAAATTTCACTTTCCCAGATTAGTTTATTTGAATTTTAAGGTCTTTCTTAACCATTGTGAGCGGTTTTAAGTTTTTCCTATCAGCTGTATTGGCATAAAAACCAGTTCCCGTACTCCCTGTAATTTTGCCGTAGAAAGATTCCGTTTTTTGCACTCCGTTTACCATTCGTTCTACGGTAATAGACCAGTTGCCCTTTTCGTCTTCTGCCCATGTAAAATCAGCCAATGTAGAATCAGGATATAAAACATTGCCTTTATTTCCCGTAGTGCCAAATATAAAATTGTAGGGTTTTGCAGAATTACTTAAAATACTAACATCCCATCTAGTGCCAGATAGGGTTTGCTTTTGTGCAAAAGTATAAGAGGAAATAAAGAGAAGCACAAACATTATACATGCCTTAATGCTGTAAGCAAAAGCTTGGATAAAAATTGTACTTTTATATTTCATGCTACAAATCTAACAGCAGGGTTGCTTTGCTTGAAAAGTGTGGGACGAACAGTATTAAACATGGGTTAAGTGGTAATAATTATTTCAATAAGAATCATTTTATTTCGATTGTCTGAATACTAGTTTAATTGTAAAGCTTCAACTTATTTAGAACGCTTTCTTTAAAACCACGACTAACAGGCACTTTTACTTTACCAATAATTACATAATCAATCGCTATATTTTCAACAAAATTTATGTTTACAATGTAAGATCGATGGGTTTGAATAAAATGATCTTGGGGTAGGGCCTTCTGAAAGTCGGCAAGTGTAGATCTAATAATTTGACGACTATCTTCAGAAATTAGTTCCAAATAATTCTTAAATGCTTCTATGTATTGAATGTCTTTGATGAGTATTTTTTGGAAAACGTCTTTATTTTTAATGAAAATTGCATCGTGAATCTGAATTTCAGACGGTTTTTTTTCAAGTTCAGGTATTTCTTTAGCTACTCTACTTTCATTATAGTTATTAAGTGCAATTTCTATTGTAGTGAATATGTCTTCTTGTTTGAAAGGTTTTACCAAATACCCAAAAGGCTTGGTGCTTGCTGCTGTTTTAACGGTTGCAAAATCGCTAAGCGCTGTTAAAAAAATAAAGGGAATCTTATATTTTTTATTTATTTGATCTGCTATCCAAATGCCATTTTTAGCACCCTTAATGTTGATGTCGAGCATAACAAAATCCGTTTCGCCTTTTTCTAAAATAGCTATAGCTTCATCGGCAGACATGGCATCTCCAGATACTTCGTAACCACTTTCTTCTAGGTAGTCACGCAATAAATCTAAAGTAACAAATTCATCTTCAACAATAAGGATGCGAACATTTTTTTTCATAGCGAATTTGATTTTTGGAGTTAGCAATAAAACATCCTCCCATTTTATTTTATGTTTTTTGTGGGCAATTAACTTTAAAAATTGTTCCTGTATTGTTTGAAACAAGTTCTAAAGTTCCTCCAATTTGTCTAATTAAGCCACGTACTAAACTCATACCTACAGAAATAGATTTGTAAAAATCGAAATTTGCAGGCAAACCTACTCCATTATCTTGCACAATGAAAACAAGCTGCTTTTGCTCCTTATAGAATTTTATGAGTATTTCTCCATTGGTTAGATTGTTAAAAGCGTACTTGTAGCTATTTGTTATCAATTCATTCAAAATCAAACCCAAAGGAATTGCTAAATCAATATCCACCACAGAATCGTCAACATCTAAGATGATTTCTATGTCTTGAAGTTCGCTTTTTTGTGATTTTTCAATGTTCTTCACCAATAAGTTTAAATAGGATTTTATTTCAATAGTGGTCAAGTTTTCCGATTGATACAAGGCTTGATGAACCAAAGCAATTGAAAAAACTCGGTCTTGCCCCGCTTTCATAAGTTGTTTAGTAGGTTCATCGGTAACCCTTCGGGCCTGTTTCTCGAAAAGACCTAATATTATTTGCAGATTGTTTTTAACTCGATGATGTATTTCTTTAAGAAGCGTTTCTTTTTCGCCCAGCGACTGTTCTAGCAGGGCTTTTTGTTGAGCAATGATTTTATTGTCTTTTGATTTTCGCTTATAAAAGACAGATGCAAACACAATGAAAACAAGCAAGGTTATAATAGCCAAATTCCTTAGCCTTTTTTGAAAAATCTTTTCTTCTTTTTCAGATTTTATTTGAGCAATATAATTATCTGCTTTAACTCTTGATTCTATTTGCCATAGTTTTCGTTTATCGTTGCGCCTGTTAAGACTATCTTTCAGTTCGTTGGCTAATTTCAGGTACCGAAAAGCATTTATGTAATCCTTTTGGGCTTCATAGTACTTGTAATAATTATCATATAGCCTTAGTGGCTTGAAGTAGTTCACCTCCTGAGAGAAATCTATATTCGATTTTAAAACTTCAATACTTCTGAATAAGGGTTTCACCTCATCTACTTTCCCTAAGAGTAATTTAATTTTAATCAAAACTTGAAGTGCATCGAAGGCAGCTACTGTTTTGTCTGGATTTTTAAGGTCTTCTTGGGCTTTATATAACTCGTATCCTCTTTCAGCATACTTTTCACTTTCCTTATAATGGTCCATTTCTAGCTTATACTGCGCTATATCAAGTGAGGCCAATCCTTGCCAAAAAACTCCATACCAGCTTTGGGCACCTGCATATTTGTTGTACTTATTAAAATCATACAGCTTTTCTGCATAAACTATAGCTTTGGGATAGTTTTTGGTTTCTGCATAAATGGCCTCAATGGTGTTCAAAATCATTGTAAATTGATGAGCATTAATGTTTGGTCTTGATAATGAAACCTTTTCTGCCATTAGAAGGCATTCCAAACCTTTTTCATAATCGCCCAACGCATAAAAATTGCAACCTATTATTTTTAAAATACCTTCTATGTTATAAGGTGAGAATTTGTTGAAACCTATGAATTTTATTTGCTCGTAAAATTTTAAAAATGTAGCGTACATTTCTTGCTCGCCCAAATGTTCAGCAACAGAAGTAAAAAGAGATTTATTCCATTTTGCTACTATCAACTCAACTTCAAATTCGCCTTTCTCAGCAATTCTGTTCATTTCATCAATTATTTTCAACAGATGTTTGCTACTATCAACCTTAAACTTTGAGGCAAATTTAAAATACTGATACTGCCACAAGAATTCTGCTTTTACATCTTTCTTATCTTGGATGATAGGCAAAATTGCTTCGTATGTGACCTTATCGAATTTTAGGATATTGCTATCTGCCAAGAAAATTATGCGTTGTTCTGTATTGCTAAGTTTGCGAAAAGACTCAATTAGGGCTTTAGGGTGCGCAGATACCTCCAAGCTAAATAAAAGGAATAGGAAAAAACCTAAGATTTTCAAAACAGAATAAGATTAAAGATTCTCAAAAATTTCATATTTAGAATTAACATTTCGTTTTTTTTGCTTTTTTAAGCCAACTAATGGGTAATTTAGGTAGATTTTATATGCTAAATACTTAAAAAAAGCAATCCCCTAAGTACATCATTGGAATTTAATGCAGTAACGAAACACACTGATTTGAAAATATAACCCATTTAAGTATCAAAAGCCAAACAAATATAAACATCACTTCTTGTAAAGAGATAAGATTTGCAATTAAAGGGAAACTTAAACTAGAATTCTAAAAAGGTCATAATATTTTTTTACATGGAGAAGTAAGACAAAATACCCTAACCTACTATTCCCAAAAGACTTTTACCAATAAGCAGCTGCAAACAAAGGGTTATCATTTTTTGATAGATTAAGAAGGCTGCAAATTATACAATCCCTTCTTCCACAAAAAAACTGGAAACACCTCTCGGCATTTCCAGCGTCATTTTAAAAATTAATCTACATACGGCTAATCGGCTTTCAGAATCTTTTCAATCTGCGCCTGCATATCTGCAAAGTGCATTTTGGTTGCATAATCTGTGGTACGCAAATACGCAGCCTTAATTTTTGCTTCCAAATTTCTGAGCTCCAAGCGAGCCAAACCTCTAAGTTCGTTGGTAAGAGCGGCTTTCTTTTCCATGTTGTCGATGTAGGTTCTCTGTAAGCTTCGTTCAAAATAAGTAAGCTTGGTTTTATTTAAGTTAGACCAAACCGTGTTCTGAATTTCTTGCATCGCTGTTCCGATATTCAAACCACCTTTTTCTTGGTATTCAATTAAACGGAGCAATTTATCATCGTCTAGCATGGTGTTTACCAATCTGTTTAGATAACCTGCCTGAATAATGGAAATTCCAGATCCACCAATTTTGCTGGTAATATCTTCATTAAAAAAGCTGGCTGGCGGATTAAATCCTGCGCTGCCGATATATTTAATTGCCTCAATTTGCTTGTTGCTTGGAATCATGGTGTAGTTGTTACCAGCCATGCCAAAGGTTTTCTCGATGCGATCAATTCCGCCCACATAATTGGCAACATGTCCCATTTCTCTAGACCACTGATTCCAAACTTCTAAATACATTTCTTTTAGCAAATTGTAATTATCGCCTTCTTTTTCAACA
Source organism: Bacteroidota bacterium (assembly GCA_036804105.1). Taxonomy (GTDB): domain Bacteria; phylum Bacteroidota; class Bacteroidia; order UBA7662; family DAIRTB01; genus DAIRTB01. Next base: position 14,890 of record DAIRTB010000001.1, read on the forward strand.
GCGTTGAGGAGGTTTTTCATTATTCGATCTAAGTTCTTAACGCCGTAATTAGTTGCCTTAACGGCATCATCCCCCAAATCTTCGGTTTGTGCATAAGGATCTAAAACCCTGAATTGCTGTACTCCATATCGCAAAGTAGAATCCTTTTCTTGTAACAATAACCATTGATTCAAGGTTGGTAATTCATCTTCTGGTTTATTGGTATTCGGCAACCAAGTGTATCCCCACTTGATTGCAAATTTATCGTAAGGGCCAACTTTTGGAAACAAAGCAGCTTCATCTCCCGGTTGGGCTACGTAATTGAAACGGGCATAATCCATAATAGAAGGTGCCGTTCCGTATTTCTGGGTGAAGGTTTTAGAACGCAAAGAATCAACCGGATAATGATGCGAGGCTTTCATATTGTGCATCAACCCGATGGTATGGCCAACTTCGTGCGCAGAGACAAAACGAATAAGCTCTTCCATTAAACTATCTGGCAGCGGAAGTTTCCCTGCCAATGGATCTACGGCTCCAGCTTGAACAAAGTACCAGTTGCGCAACAACTTCATTACATTGTGGTACCAACCGATATCAGATTCTAAAATTTGACCAGTTCTGGGGTCGTTTACGTTTGGTCCGTAAGCATTCATTATGGGCGATGCAAAGTAGCGGATAACCGAATATCGTGCATCTTCAGGACTCCAATCAGGATCGTTTTCTGGGGCATCCATTGCACGGATAGCATTCTTCCAACCGGCAGCTTCGAAGGCTACATTCCAATCTTCAACACCTCTTTTTAGGGCATTTCGCCATTTTACAGGAGTAGCAGGGTCAATGTAATAAATAATTGGCTGAGCAGGCTCAACCAATTTCCCAGCCAAATAATCTGCTACATCTTCTGGCTTTGGTTCTAATCTCCAACGTACAATAAATACACGATCATCAGCTTGATGGGTTTCACCAAACTCAGATTTTCTGAGACCGAAAAACCCCATCCTTACATCTCCGTATCGTGGAGTCATCGGTTTTTCAGGAAGTGCCAAAATAGAATGATTTAATTCTACCGAAACCGCTTGAATGGCGCTTTGCTGAGCTGGTTTGCCCGCATTAAATGTTAGCACAGCCCTAATTTCTACATTTATTGGAAATGCATTGGCAGATTGGAAATACGTTCTACTCTTATCTAGACTCTTAATTTCCAGATCTTTACGAGCCGATGCCTGAATGGTAAATGGATATGTGTCTTGCAAAAAAACCGGACCAACATCCACCAAAACAGCAGAAGAATCTGCGTTGTAGGCTTTAATTTCCAGAGCTGCTAAAATGGGTTCGAAATTAGAATTTTTAACCGCATTGTAAATTGGTGTAGAATCTGTTGCAATGTTTTGGTAAGAAACAGAGCGCATCAAAAGCTTATCGCCCATCAACTCCCAACGGATTACCTGATTATTGAGGTTTTCTCCGCCGTAACCAATGCCAGGTGTTTTAGAAACTCTGGTAACTACCAAAAATTCTTTACCTAACTGCTTTAGTGGAATTTCTAGAAAGAGATCAGTTTTAACCAAATGTGTATTAAAAACGCCTTTTTTAGTTATAGCATCTTTGGTTACATAATCAGAAAACTTCTTCTTTTTTGCTGAAGGATTTTGACCATTAGAAGTTGCTCCATTTGAAGCTGCTTGCTCAGTAGACTGCTTTTTCTTCTTGTCTTTCTTTTTTTGCGCCCAACTTTCTGTTGGAATTAAAAGTGCAAAAAGCAGGAAAGGAAATATTATTTTCATTAAGGGAAATTTAAGAATGCTAACTAAACCAAATTATTTGAAGTTTGATTAAGTCTATATTAGATTTAACTTATTTTGGTTGATTTGTTGGATTAATGGCCATCTAAAATCCGATTTTTGAGTATTAATCCAACTTTTTTAGATAGGTTGGTAAAGATTTTTTCTTTTAGGATGTGATTATAATTCTATGTACCTCTTTAGAAAATTCTAAAAACTTATGAGAAGAAAAAATTAAACACGGAGAAATCTTGTCGATTTTAACACAATATTCTGCGCAATTCTGTTGTTAAACAATGTTAACTGAAACTAATTTAAAGCTCCTGCGTTATTTTTACAAAACGATTTCCTAATTTAACAATATGAAGCCAGTTCAAATCAGGTTGTTAATAGTTATTATCTCAGTTGGATTGTTGGCGTTGGCTATTGTGCAAACGCTATGGATTACCAATGCCCTAACTTTGCAGAAAACCAACTTCACCAGAACTGTAAAACAATCTTTAGATAATTTAGCATCACAAATTGAAGCAGAGGAAGCCAGAAAAATCTTTATCAATTTAGCCAAAGAAATTTCGCCTGATGGCACCTGGAATACCGATAAACAAACACCTGATGTTACCGACCAAATTAATCAGCTAAATGAATTTTTTGCCCTTAAAGAAAGAAGTGGTTTCATAGATTTTTCCACCAACGATTTTCTGGATTATTACCAGAACCTTACCAGAATTGGTAATTTTAGTTATGGTTCTCAAACAGAGTTTGAGCAATTGCTTCAAAGAAACCCAGTGGTTCAAACTGAGGCTTTTAGCAAGTTATTTTTCGAAGAACTGGCAGAATCTAGAAAAAGAACCCTACCCGAAAGAGTAGATCTAAACAATCTTGACTCCTTAATTTACAAGGCGCTTTTGGCAAATTCCATTACAGCACCTTATACTTATGAAGTAAAAAATGCCGATCGGAATTTGATTAAAGAACTGGAAACAGCACATTTAAATCCCGATGTAAACGAGACCAAATTTGGCGTGAGGCTCTTTCCAAAAGATTTGGTGCAACAGGAATATTACCTTATCCTCAAATTTAAAAACCAGCAGGGCTATTTTTTCCAAGACATTTCAGGAATAATGCTTACATCCATTATTACCATAATTGTAATAGCCATTGCTTTTGTTACGGCAATCAACATCATCCAAAAACAAAAAATGCTTTCTGAGATGAAAAACGATTTCATTAACAACATGACACACGAACTAAAAACACCCATTGCAACCATTTCACTAGCCAGCGAGGCGCTTTTAGATAGAGACGAAGTAAACTCCTTAGTTACATTAGAGCGTTTTGGCAAAGTAATTTATGAAGAAAATCAACGTTTGAAAAAACATGTTGAACGAATTCTCAACACCGCTCTACTTGATAAATCTGATTTTCAGATCCATTCCGAACAAATTAACCTACATGAAATGGTAAAAATGGTTATTCAACAAAACGATTTACGCCTTCAAAGTAAAGACGCTGTTGTGGTAACCCAACTTAACGCAACGCAACCCATTATTTTGGGCGATGAAATGCACCTTACCAACGTAGTTTACAATATAATTGACAATGCCATTAAATACTCCAAAAGCAAATTACACCTTCAAATTGGATCTAGAAATGCCAAAGGCGGTGTTGTACTTTCTTTTACAGACGATGGTATTGGCATGAGCCCAAGTCAACAGAAAAAAGCCTTCGAAAAATTCTACCGTGTTTCTACTGGTGATTTACACGATGTAAAAGGTTTCGGCCTTGGCCTTTCTTATGTAAAAAGAATAGTAGAAACACATGGAGGTTACATCGCCCTATCCAGCACCATAGACAAAGGTAGCACTTTTGAAATTTACCTTCCATTCGAACCAATAAATATCCAAATATGAGTACGCAAAAAAAGATTCTTCTTACTGAAGACGACGTAAACCTAGGTGCAATACTTGCAGAAAGGTTACGCTTTAAAGGGTTTGAAGTAACCCTATGCACAGATGGCATTGAGGCCTACGAACAGTTTGCAAAAAACAACTTCGATCTTATTATTCTAGACATTATGATGCCCTTGAAAGATGGTTTCACTTTGGCGAAAGACATCAGATCTATTGACGATAAAATTCCAATAATCTTCGTTACCGCAAGATCTATGAAAGAGGATGTGTTGAAAGGATTCGACATTGGTGGCGACGATTACATTACCAAGCCTTTCTCGATGGAAGAATTGTTAATGCGCATAAACGCTGTTTTGAAGCGGACAGCCTCTAAAACAGTGAGCCTCGAAAATGCAGAATTTACCATTGGTCAGTACAAGTTTAACCACTTACTTCAGATTTTAAGTTTTAACGACGAAGAGTATAAACTTACTTCTAAAGAATCTGACCTCATGAAAATACTCTGTCAAAATGTAAACGAAGTAGTAATGCGGGATGCAGCCCTAAAGCAAATTTGGGGAGACGACACCTATTTTAATGGCAGATCTATGGATGTGTTTATCTCGAAACTCAGAAAACTGATTTCCCAAGACACCAATCTTGAGATTATGAACGTTCACGGCAAAGGCTTTAAGTTGTTGGTAAAAAACCCAGTTTAGTTTCTATTCACTATCTCAATAATTTTAGAGCCAAAGTTGTAAGCAGCTTTGGCTTTATTCATTCTAATAAACAGGGTTCTGAATGATGCCTTGAGCTGCTTAAATTCACTGTCAAGTCCAGTAATTTAGTTAAAGGGTTATAAAAATTACCCTACTGAACCAAAAGCAACTACTTTAAAATTGCTGTCTCAATAAAATGTCTATTTTTGGCAGCAAATCCAAATCAAAATAAACACATGTTAGATCGAATTTTAGTTATTGGTTCCGAAGGTCAATTGGGCTCGGAATTGGTGGGAGCCTTGAGTAAAAATTATGGGGCTGAAAACGTAATTCGTGCAGACATCAGAATGGTTATTGAAAATGCACCAAACCAATTTATTGAGTTAGATGTGTTAAATTACGGTCAGTTAAAGCAAATAATTTCCCAACAAAAAATAACTCAGATTTATCATCTTGCAGCATTATTATCTGCCAAAGGAGAGCAAAACCCATCTTTTGCATGGCAATTGAATGTTGATGGATTGCTTAACGTACTCAATCTATCTGTTGAGTTTGGCATTAAAAAAGTATATTGGCCAAGTTCTATTGCGGTTTTCGGACCGGGAACACCAAGAGTAAATACCCCCCAGAATTGCTTTATGGATCCAAATACCGTTTACGGCATAAGCAAACTAGCTGGCGAATTGTGGTGCAGATATTATTACGAAAAACATGGTTTAG
>DAIRTB010000002.1:0-8450 GCA_036804105.1 Bacteroidota bacterium
TTGGTTATTCACGCTGTAGATGGATCAGGAGAATCTGCTTCATTAGTAAAAGAAATTGATTTAAACTTAACAAATTCAAGCTTTTCAGCAAGTGAACTAGATGCATTTAATCAATTTTCTTATGTTGATGTATATTATGGCAGAGGTTACAATGAGGTTCATAATGTTTCTGGAAAGACTGTAGATTTGAGATTTATTAATTTTACCTACGGTAGAATTAATTTTAACAACTAGAGAAAAAATAATTTTAAACTTTAAGGCGATAAACGTAAATAGTTTATCGCCATTTTTTATATAACTTTTTTGAATTCCATTGCTGGTAAATAAGTTGGGTGCTGCTATTAATGTTGTAAGTTCAACGCAGCTAAAAATGTAAGTTTATTGTACCGGCCTACAACACGCCGTGATATGGTAATAAATTACTGCAAAGGTACACCTAAAAGTTGGGGGATTTTTTACTCTTCAATTATTACCACTTTAGATCCCTAAAGTATAACCTCAAGTAAACAACTTATCGCCTAGAAAATTGGTTGGTAAATGCTATTGCTTTACGAATTTAATGGAGGAGAGCGAATTTTTGCTATTCAGTATTTTCAGAATATAGACCCCACTTTCAAGATTACCAACTTCAATAATAGGATTTTTAAGGGATGGGTTTTCGGATTTAACTATACGGCCATCTATCGAATAAATTGAAATTTGCTTTAATAAATTTTCTTCGCTTTGAATAATGGTTACAATGTCTGTACTCGGATTGGGAAAAATACTGTAGCCATAGTTAGCTGTACTTAAATTTTCAACTTTGGTCGAGATTGAAAAGCAATCGGCATTACTAATGGAAGAGAATTGCACACTCCCACGAATAGAATCGGAGTAGCACACCAGTCCCTCATAAAAAGAGCCATATTCAGCTTGAGAAGTATTGCATTCCATTCTATTAATTTCTGGAAAAGGATTTGATAAAGAACCTATTTTTGAAACTACCGAGCCTAAAACAAATTTATTGCTGGAAAAATCAGCAACATTAAAAATCCTAAGTCCGAATGTATCTACATATAATGAAGTGACGTACAAAGTATCTTTGGAAGGATAGTTTGCATTCCCTACACACAATGCACGGGAATTTTCTATTGGTACACTGTTGCCCAATTGTAGATTGAAAGCATAAATAAATTTGAAAGTTTGAGCAGTGAAATCGTACCAAAAAATGCTGTCGTTGCTTTCTCGCAAGAACTCCACTCCAGCGTAGTTTTCAATTCGCCCTTGATTTGGAACAGCACCAAAATATTGAATTGAATTAACCACAATTTTCTTCGCATTTTGGGTGTTTATTAAGGTGTCTTTCTCATAAGAGAACTTGTAAAATAGGTTAGAAGTTGGGCTAAAGGATTTATAAATCCATGTTGCCCCAGACGGGCACCAAGGAGCATTATCAAAAATGAACTGAGATTTTACTTGTTTAGAGGCAAAAAGTAAAAGAAAGCAAATTAAAAACTTACCGAAAGTAGATTTCATAATGTTTTTTTTCAAATTTAATAAAAAATTTAATGTTTACAAAAGAAATCTTAAACTCGGTCTTCAAACTAACTAATTTATTTACCTCTGCCTTACAAAATTGAATTTGGCGGTTGCAGAAATATAGGAGCGTCTAATTTGTGGAACTGGCACAGACGTAGCCCATAATGAGTTTGGTGGCAATGGCTCGTTTACTTTTCCTAAATTAAGGTTAAGATTATATTGTACCCCTAATTCTAGAAATTTTAATAATAAAACATTTGCACCAATATGTAGGGGTATTATGGTGTAAGTAACTTCGGGTAAGAATTCTGAATTAAATGGAGACGATAATTGCTCGTAATAATCATAAAACTTTAGTCTCACAGCCGATATTCCTGTTTCAAACCCAATATCTCCATACCCTTCTTTAATGCCTGCTAGCCAATATTTACTGGAAAATTTTAATCCATTAACTGTTGTAAACCTTTGAAGTCGAAATTCATTTGGTTTAGAAATCTCAGGAGCTGAAAATACATTTAAATCTCCACTAGTAAAAAAACCAAGACCAAAACCATAATTCTTGGTTGGATATATTTCGTAACCGAAAATAAAAGGTAAAGAACCACTATGTAGGGGAAGACGTAAAAATTCATCTTCAAAAAAAACACTACCACTCATGCCAAAATACAATCCCCTTGCTGCAATCTTCTGTGCAAATGATGTTTGTGAAAGCATTAAAACTTGAAAGCAAAAAAGTACCAGTATAAACGATTTTTTCATTTTTAGGGTGATTAAACATCAAAAAATTAGACTCGCAAGATAAAACAAACTTCAACTTAGAACCTAGTAAACATTACACAAATTGCGTAATATCTTAGTTAATTATAAACGCTCTAAAACTAAACGAAAAAAAAGACTGATAAAAGTTTGGAGCAGTTAACGCAATTTCTGGATTATTTGGAAATGGTCGGTAAGGTTCGTTTATCTGATCAATTGATGGAAAATAGTTGTACTGTCCACCAAATTCTAAATAGGGTGTCAATCTTAAATTTACACCAAAATGAATTGGTGTAAGCCATAAGGCAGTTTTTACTCCATTTTCTCTGATACCGTTATTGAGAAAAATTTCGTAATAATCTAAAAATCTGTATCTCACAGCGCCAAAACCAGTTTCAAATCCAAGTGTAAAGCCGTCAAAAACATCCGTTATCCAAAATTTTGATATTGCTTTTATACCAACTTGAGTGGTATTCCGTTCAAATCGGCCTACGCCTGGGGTTGTAAGACCAGCAGATGCATCTTCAGAAATTAAAGTTAATGCACTAACAAGTCCAACCAAATTAAAGCCAAAATTCTTTACAGGATAAATTTCGTATCCAAGTGCTAGTGGAACTGCCCCGTTATGAACACGTTGCAGTTCACCACCTCTGTTGGTATCAAAATCCATTAAATTGCCTACGTTAATACCAGCATTAAAGCCATGTTATGTTATTTGCCCCTTAGCCTCGCCTGATACTAAAGAAATCAAAATTAATATTCCAAATATTAATAGCAATTTTGCCATTCGTAAACTTACAGTTTATTTAATATCGATTACGGTAATGGTTCTTAGCTTTCTGTAAATATCCAGTTGAATTAGCGAAACGGTTTCCTCATTTCTAATTACATCTAAATACGGGCTTACGACAAAGGAATTTTTACTATCCAGAGGAACTACAACTTTAGGTTTGCTAATTTTAAGATCAGAATCAATTACACTGTAAACACCAATACCTTTTTTCTTATTGTTTACAGCAGCTAATGCTAATGTTTCCTTTTCAAGTGGAACATTGGCATTTAAAATTTTTGGGTTTTTAGAATAGAATGCAATTATAGATTCATCGTTTAGTTGAATATATTTGGTATTAGCATACGGAATGCCTTCATTTACACCAGTAGCATTTTTTTGTAGAAAGGTTTTCTTTTGTAAATCTCCATCTAAACTAAATTTAAACACTGCATCGGAGGTGCTAGCTCTATAGTAATTTGTGTAGCTACCATTTTGTGTGGTTGTGGTTACTGAATAATCGAATCCAGAGCTATAAATTACAACAGGTGCGCCCCCTAAAAAGTATATTGAAGATCTAACATGGCATTGGTTAACATTGGGTAAGCTTCTTTTATAATCTTTCCTTTTAATTGAAGCAGTAAGTTTGCTTAAATCGAAAACCTTTTCTAAACTGGTTTTTGTGGTTTTTACAATTTCATTCGTAGCTAAATCAATAACACCAAAAAAGAAACCTCCAATAGATTTATCTTTGCCGTAATAAGAATAGGTTGCAGATATGTACATTTTTCCCATATAGTCTTCAACATCGAAATTGTCGTAAACTAAATTTTTTTCACTTGGGAACTGAATTTTTTCTTCTATTTCTCCCATTTCATTAGCTACGTAAATGATGTAGTAAAAGTCATCAAATTTATTCTTCTTAATTGTAGTAGCTGCACATCTAATTAGAAAATAGAATTTTCCATTAATCTGATTTACATCTGTTATGGCGATATAATCGGCATCAGATGCCTTATTTTTTTTGATTTTAAAAGTTACTTTATTCTCAATTTTAAAATCCTCGTCCATGTAAATAACTTCGAAAGAAGGAGTTGAAAACTCCTCATTACTTTTTACACTGTTTATAATGTTTGGTTTTTTATTGATGAATGATATGGTTAGGCTATGATTATTTGCCTCAGCCTTAGTTTCAAAGCTGTATGAACCTAGATTTTTTGTACCACCAATAAGCGACTTAGAATTTAAATCAATAGCTTTTGCATAGTATTTAGCTTTCTTTTCGGGTTTAATGAATTCTTTTAAAACAATGTAGATAAAATCACCATCAACATGGTATCCATTGTATTCTAAATCACCGCCCTTTTCATAAATCTCAAGTTCTTTACTGCCCACAACATCGTAGGTTTTTGATAATGCGGTTATGGTTAGAATATTTTTGGTTACACCTATTAAGAATAACCTTCCATCAGAAAGCTCTACCAGGTTATTACCATCCGTAAATTTATCATCCTTGTGCTCCTTTTGGGTAATTTTAAGGTTTACAGATGTTTGTGCAATGGATGGATACATTGCCGTAAAAAAGAGGAAAACCAACAATGTTGACTTAATAATAGAATTTGCCATGTTTTTATAATTAGCTGCGAATATATAAGTCAAAATATTACTCTGCAAATTAAAGTTAGGTTTGATTCAGAATATTTAAACTGAAAAAACCAATTGCTTTTAGTGAAAAATATGTACTGTAACCAATCCTTACTCTAGGTACTCGTATAGCCTGTTGAATTGACAAAAAACACTTTCAAAATTAAAATTAAAATCATAAAAAAAGCAAAGTCAAATTTAAACCTATTAAGTCTCATACTTTCAATTAAAATAATAATTAATTGAAGATTAAAATATTTCAACAAAATTTGAATTTTAAAAACCATTTTACCCATTCTCTGTTTTATGCTTTATCGTAAACAATTTTAAAAAAAACCAAAAATTATGTTAAACACTTTTTTACTAGCAGATGCCAATCTTCAAGCAGGAGATTACATTGGCTTTACATTTTTTACAGGCTACATGGCTATGTTAGCAGCATCAATCTTCTTTATAGTTGAAAGAGGTACTGTAAGCGACAAATGGAAAACTTCGTTACTTGTTTCAGCGCTAATTACCTTTATTGCAGCTGTGCATTATTATTACATGCGAGGTGTTTGGTTGGAAACTGGCACATCACCAACCCAGTACAGATACATCGACTGGACGTTAACTGTGCCTTTAATGTGTATTGAGTACTATTTAATTTTGAAGCCAGGTGGTGCTAAAGTAGGTATGTTGAGTCGTTTATTAGCTGGTTCTGTAATTATGTTGGTAACAGGTTACATTGGAGAAGCAATTCAACCAGAAAGTAACATTTTTTGGGGTGTGATTTCTACCTTAGGTTGGGCATTAATTATTTATGAAATCTATTTTGGCGAAGCATCTAAAATTGCTAAAGCTTCTAACAACGAAGTGTTGAAGAAAGGTTACAGTACTTTACGCTGGTTTACTTTAGTTGGTTGGGCAATTTACCCTATCGGTTACATGATGTTACCAGGAAATTTACTTGCAGGATTTGCAGAAGGTTACGACATGAGCAAATCTTCTCCAGTAGATTTGGCTTACAATATTGCAGATGCTGTTAACAAAATTGGTTTCGGTCTTGTAGTTTACAGTATTGCCGTAGGAAGCAAAAAAGCTGAAGCTGCTATAGCATAATTAAATCCTTTAAGATTTATTTTAAGTGGAGTTGTATTAATTACAGCTCCACTTTTTTATTGTGGTAATTTTGAAATAGGCGCTTAAGAAAATTAGAAGGAAATGTGAAAAGTAAGGTAGATATTGGATATTCAATTGCCTTAAAAGGGTTTAGCTTAACCCTGCTTTTATGGTGAGGTTAAATAGCTTAATTAGGATAACATTGTTTTTCACCAAATTTACCTTTAGGTTAGAGAAATCCCATTTCAGAAACACAATTACCCAAATGGGATAAAGTATCTAAAAGTTAAGGTAGTGAATCCCTTTTTCATTTGAGGATTTTGGTATGTTAAACTACTATTTGGGTTTGTAAAAGGTTCGTTTATATCTCCCAAAGAAGGGTAAAAATTGTATGAAACACCAATTTCAGAATAAGTTCCTATTACAGCTGATACGCCTAAATTTACAGGTATGAGTATTTTACTAAGTTCAATTTCTATTGGCTCCTCTGTAAGGCCAAAACTATTAAAGGAATAATTGGTGGTAAATTTATGCCTCATTGCCCCAATTCCCGCTTCGAACCCAATATTATATTTACTTTCGGTTACATCTTTAACCCAATACTTTGTTGAATATTTCAAACCAAGCACGTTTGTATTTCTTATTATAGTTTGGTTTTCGTTTTGAAGCGTAATTGGATCCACAAATCCGAAAATGCCAAAACCACTATAGTAACCTGTAAAACGAAATCCATAATTTGGGGTTACGTAGTAATCATACCCTGCTATAATTGGTGCTGATCCAGAATGTAGTCCGAAATATTCTGCATTGGTAACTTTCTCTTCATAGAAATTTCCAAATTGAAACCCAAAATGGATTGCATGACTACCTTGTGCGCTTGCTAGAAGGCCACTAAAGGCTGCATAGCTAAATATGGAAATAAATAAAAGCTTCTTCATTAAATTTGTTTGAAAATGGTTAAAAAAAATTTTAAAAATTAATCTTACGTACTTCTATCATTACCAAGGAAGAAAAATTCTAGAAGTAACGGATATAAAGCTCTTTCTGAACTTTGGTTGCTGAAACTCAATATCATAACTCTCCAGTTTATTAGTTTCATTAGGCCATACTAAACTAGGGAAATAATTATAGTGGAAAGAAACCTCGGTTAGGCCAAAAAGCTTAGCTGCAACTCCAAAATGTATAGGAGTAAGTACTTTTTTATCCGCCATTATAGCCTCTGAATCTAATATCAATCTCTCCTGCCATCCTTCAGTACGGTAATATGTGTATTGATTTATAAATTGATATCGAATTAAACCAAAGCCTGTTTCAAACCCAATATCGTAATTGGTCTCTGTTATATCCTTCAACCAAAATTTTGTTGATACCTTAAAACCAAATTGGGTTGTTTTCCGATTTCCATCACCATAGTTAGGGTCTTTACTTTCAAATCTAGTATCACTAATCGGATAAATTTCCTTTTGTGGTGAAATATAGGCTGATATCCTAAATCCATAGTTTTCCACAGGATAATAATCGTAGCCCATAGTAAATGGCAAAGCACCTGTATGCAAATGGCCAGGTCTTCGTAAGTTTTCATAAAAATTTCCGACCTGTAAGCCAAAATGAACTGCATGTTGTGCCGACTGAGCAAATGAAATTGTACTTACAAATATTAATCCAACTGAACCAAGATATTTGATAAAAGACATTTTCAATTAGATGGTTTGAAATCGTAAATGGAAACTCAAAAACTCAATTCTACACATTTTGTTTACTTAATTCCAAGGGACGAAAACTCTTAACGTTCCAGAAAGAAAACCTCTTCTAAACATTGGTTGACTAAAAGTAGCATCATATTCGCTAAAAGTAATTGTTTCGGTTTGCCACTCTAGCGCCGGAAAATAATTATATTGTAGGCTAACTTCATAATACCCAAATAATTTTGCAGCAACTCCTAGGTGAAAAGGGGTTAATATCTTACTATCTTCAGTAGTAAATTGTAAGAATGAATTAGGCCTAGAAACTGAATAAAACGACTCAAAACTGTATTGCATTAATCCAATTCCTGTCTCGAAGCCTAAGTTATATTTTGTTTCCGTAATATCGTTAAGCCAAAATTTAGCCGAATATTTTAATCCTCTTACTTTGGTAAATCTACTGCCATATGCATTGGGTATGTTGGATTGTAGCTCCGGGTTTAATGATTCTGAGAAGTCGCTTTGGAAACTTAGGTAGGCAGATAATCTAAAACCTAATTTTTCAACAGGGTAGTAATCATAACCAAATGTTAATGGCCTCGAGCCTGTATGCCAAATAAGAGCACCTTCGTAATTCTCGTAAAAATTACCAACTTCTATACCTATGTGCACTGCATTTGCGCTGTTTTGGGCATTGAGTTTTATAAATGTAAAGCAGGAAAATAACAGCAAAAAACCGATTTTTTTAAAGACTAGCATGCTTAAACTATTCTACAATTAAGTTTAAATGTTCTAAAGCCTGTTCTATCGGAATAGCAAAACTTAAACCTTCTGTTGCCCGACCTCTTCCAGAACTGGAAATTTTCCAAGTAACAACACCAATTACATTTCCTCGGTTATCAAATAATGGACCGCCGCTATTGCCAGAGTTTACGCTCGCATCGAATTGTATAAATTTATATGCTCCCAATTCTCTTATA
>DAIRTB010000002.1:8460-19788 GCA_036804105.1 Bacteroidota bacterium
TCGGTCGTAAGGGGTTCCAATGGCAATAACCTCTGTGCCAACGTTTGGAATCGTTTTTCTTAAAGACAAAGCTAATAAATCGTTTGATTCTACTTTTAAAAGTGCCAAGTCTTCTATTGGATTATACTTAGCTACGGTAGCAAAAATCTTTTTGCCGTTGTTTAGCTTAACCTCAATAGTGTCTTCGCCTTCAATTACGTGATAATTTGTAATTATATAACCTCTTTTGTCCACCACAAAACCAGAGCCAAATTTATTGTCGGTTAAAATAGTAACTACCGATGGAAGTAAAATACTTACATCTGCTTTCATCCCTTCTATTGCCAATGGCGCAGGCTTAATAGCCATACTTTCACCTATTTTGTTTGCAATTTCCTTATCAGCATGTTTCTTTATTGCTTCTTGAAATTCGGCATCATCTTTAAACTCTTCGGCAGCCTTAGCCATTAAAACCTCTCCATACTTTTTAAATTCTGGGCTACTTGTAAATCCACTTACCGAATAGGCAACTTTATAAACTTCCTCTTCAGTTTCATTGGTAACAGTAAATTCAACTTTTCCCTTAATTAAATAGCTGTCTTTAGATTCTTTTGAGGCAGAAATATCTAAAATTTTGGTTTCAACTTTTAAAACTGACTCATCGCCTACCATTTTGCGCATTGTAGAGCGCTGTTCTTCGTTTCCGCATTTAGAAACTTTTACTTTAGAGCTAGAAATCTCAGAACACACCACATCAACCAATGAAGCTCTGCTAGCTTTAAATTCTTCATATACACTTTCCGGCACCACCGATAATTTCTCGCCACTTCCTTTTTTGGTAGAGGAAATTTTTGGTAGTTTAACCATACCAATTTCTAGATATACAGGTAATTGCTCTTTTTTTGCAACCTCTGGTTTTGAATCGTCTCTAGCTGAAAAGGATGATTTTTTAGAAGTTCTTTCCTTCTCCATTTCAACTAGATAAAGGGTTTTTTTATGATATAAATAACTTTTTTGCGGTAAATCTACAATACTAGGAATGCCAAACCCAAGTGCATTAAGCGCTAAAACACCATTGTTGGGTGTTGGTTTAATAAATAACTCGTAATCAACATATCCCTCAGCTTTTAAGGTTAAAGTGTACTTAGATTTGTTTTTAAGGCTGATGTCAGTAGGAGTGGTTCCAAGCTTTTTGCCATCTTCGTCAAAAACATCGGCTTTTACAGAGCCTACATCAATTTTAACAGATGCCATTTCTGGAATTAAAATCTTACCGCAACTGCTGAGCGATAAAAGCAAAACGGCATAAAATAGAATTTTTTTCATTTATTGAAATGTGGTTAATTGAAGTTTATTAGAACAAGTTTTTATTTTTGTAATAAATAGAACAATGTCCTGTCTTTGTTGAAAAATTTTTTTGCCAAATATATTTGCAAAATTTTAAAAACTCTTGGCAAAAACGTTAAATTTTAAGGTTATCCCAGCACGAGACTGAAACATAATTTTCGTTTATCTTTTCAATTGATCTAATGATGGTTTCTATTCCCTCAGGATTTACTTCCTTTAGTTTAGCTTCTAGAGTAATATCGGATTGAGAGAATGCGGAAAAGAAGATATGAATTGTTATAAATGCCGAGAAACAAAATCTTTTTATCATAATATTATTTTGCTCAAATATATTTGCAAAAAATTAAAAACGCAGGGCAAAAACGTTAAACCTTATACAATTTTTCATTTTCATATTTTCATTGCCAAATTTTCAGCTTTTAACCATTTTAATTTTCCGTGCTTTGCTAAATGCAAGCATTAACCTTGGCCTTTAAAGAAAAGGTTATTACACAACTAAAGGAAGATTTAACCTCAAAAGCCCTTGAAAATCAGCAACAACTGGAAGATCTGCGTTTAGAATCTGCTAATGAAACCAAAAGTTCTGCCGGAGATAAATACGAAACCCAAAGAGAAATGATGAAACAAAGCAGAGATTTACTAGATCTTCAAGTTCATGAAATTGGAAAAAAAATTCAAAAAGTAAATTCGATTAACGTATCAACTTCAGATGCGATTAAAGAAGGAGCTCTTGTTCAACTAAATAATCAATTGTTATTCGTTTGTATAGCTCATGAGAAGCTTTCATTATATGGCAAAACCATCCAATTCATTTCGATAGATGCGCCTTTGTTTAAGGCTTTAGATGGAAAATTAGTAAACGATCAAGTGGTTTTCAATAGGAAGACCTGGCTGATAGAAGCCATAATTTAAATGTCTTTTTCTCTAGAAACACCAAATGCAACCCCAACATAAAAGCCAGCATTCGATGCCTTTTGTTGCTCAAAAACTGCTCTAATATTGTTTGTACCTACAAAAGCTGGCCCAACTCTTAAGTACAAACCTGGTGTAAAACTATTGGTAGCTGGCCAATAGGTAAGGGGCGTCATCACCTCGAATATTTTACTTTCAAATCTTGGAATTAATAAAAACTCAGCAAACTGATTAAAAGCCAACTTATCTACTTTTTGAATCGGTCCGTTCCAAACTGCTCCTAAATAAAATCCCTTGAAAATATTCCAATCTACTGTTAATTGAAGGGTCTCTTCAAACTGAATTTCTAAGTCCTTTTCCTCATTTAAAACATCGAAATTAGCAGAAACTAAACTATCAAGATAGGCTAATCCAGTTGAATTCTTATCTAAAAAAGCCTGTTTAAATGCCAAGTCTTGCGGATTAATAACCACCGGATTTCTTAAATCAGCTGTAAATTGCTTTCCTCCTTGATTGTATTTAAGTGATCCAAAATTAGATATCGCTACACCAAATCTGAGCAAATACTGCGTTTTCTTATTCAAAAGTTTATTTTCTTTTGGGCTAAAATCTACCGTTGCTCCAAAATTAAAAGCTAAACCATCGCCAATAAAATTGAAATTAAGTAGGTTACTTCTAAAATCGTCGAATAACTCTAGGTTTGAGTAACCCACAGAAAATCTAGCATCTTGCAGCAAAATAGAATCCTGGTTGTAATATTTCAAGCTAACGCCTTCGTTTACTAATTCGGCATATCCCAAACCTTTCAAATACCGAGCTCCGGCGCCTACTCTTAACCGAATTAGTCCTTTATTAATAACGGCAACACCCAAAGAACCAGAGAATTCCATAAATGAATGGGCACGCATCGAAAAGGAATTATCTGCAATGCTATTTCCAAGAGAATCAATTCCAACTAAACTTGCATAATCTTTTTGCCGAATCAATCGGATAAAATCTTCTGATACATTTTGCACTCTAGCGCTTGTAGTAGTTGCTATTCCTAAAGCAAAACCTACTCGTTTTCCGCTAATTAGCATAGAAGGCCCTTGAGAAACCCAATCTAAATAACCATATTTTGGCTGACCATCAAGATTTTCATTTACCCAATCTCCCTGCCAATTAATTGAGCCATCTAAGTTCTTATGTTGAGCTGGAACGTTTCCTGTAATAAATTCTCTAAGGCTAAAGGGCGCATCCAAAACCAAATAATTATTGGCAACATCGAAATTTACTGCATACGTATTTGTGTGAAACTTCAATACGTTGTTTGCAGCAAGCGCTGGGTTATTGAATGCTTGAAAAAAACCTCCATAATTCGAGAAAGAATTCCTCATTGGGCTCTGAGCTACAAGCATTTGTGTACAAAAAATGCTTAGAATAATTACCAAAAAGGATTTCACAACAAATGGTTTTTAATCCAAAATTAACGATTAAACTTTAATCGTGCGCCCATGGCCTGTTCATAAAACTTTCCGTTATCGAAAACCACATTTCCATTAACAATGGTTTTGCTTATGCTGTTGTTGAAAACATGCGCTTCAAATGGCGACCAGCCGCATTTAGACAACACATTTTCTTTCTTTACGGGTGATGCTTTTCCTGCTTCTACCAAGACCAAATCTGCAAAAAATTGTTCTCTAATATAACCACGATCTTGAATTTGGAATAAAATTGCTGGATTATGACACATTTTTTCCACAATTAACGGAAGTGTAAAAACACCTTGATCAACCAAATCTAAAGCCGCTAAGACGCTGTGCTGCACCAAAGGTCCTCCCGAAGGCGCATCCCAATAGTTGGCACCTTTTTCTTGTAGGGTGTGCGGTGCATGGTCTGTAGCCATTACATCAATTAATCCAGAAACCACTGCAGCTCTAATGGCTGCTCTATCTTCTGTTGTTTTTATTGAAGGATTCCACTTGATAAAATTTCCTTTTTCTGCATAGTCTTCGTCAGAAAACCAAAGATGATGCATGCAAGCCTCTGCTGTTATCAATTTATCAATCAATGGTTTATCGTTGCTAAAAAGCGCTAATTCTTCTTTGGTGCTGATGTGCAGCACATGCAAACGTGTGCCAAACTTTTTAGCCATTTCAACTGCTTTGCTAGAAGAATTATAACAAGCTATTCTGTCTCTTACCAAAGGATGAATTGCAGCGGTGGCACTAATGCCGTATTGTTGCTTGTATACTTCTAAATTGTTTTTTATGCGTACATCGTCTTCGCAGTGCGTAGCAATTAGGGTGGGAACATTGGCGAAAAATCGCTCCAAAGTTTCCTGATTATCTACTAACATATCGCCCGTAGAAGAGCCCATAAATATTTTCACTCCGCAAACATCTTTTGGGTTGATGGCCATAACCTCTTCGAAATTATGGTTGGTAGTTCCCATAAAAAACGAGTAGTTGGCCAACGAAACCTGGGCTGCACGACTATATTTTTCTTCCAACAATTTTATAGTAGTAGCACCTGGAACGGTGTTGGGCATTTCCATGTACGATGTAACTCCGCCAGCAACCGCAGCCCGAGATTCAGTAAACAAATCGGCCTTGTGGGTTAAGCCCGGTTCTCTAAAATGAACTTGATCGTCTATTGCGCCTGGAATTAAAGTTTTGCCGTGGGAATCAATTACCGTATCTGCAACTCTACGTTTTTGGATTCCACTTATCTCGAAAATTCTGGAGTCTTTAATAAAAATATTCGCTTCCGAAATGCCTTCTTCGTGCACCATAAGTGCATTATCAATTCTAAGTGTAGCCATAAGATCGTTTTTAATACGAATTTGCCGCCATTCTGTGGGATTTCCAAATTTAAAGAAAAGGTGGGGAGGAAAAGATATGTTTAAGTCCTTTTACACTTGCTGCGAGCGAAAAGAAAAAATTTGCCAACAATTCTAAATTTAAATTGGAGAATCCGTACAAGCTTTTTAAATTTGTACGTAAAAAATCAAAGTAATGGATATTAAGTTAACTTTAAAATTAAATGAAAATGTAATTGAAAGGGCGAAAAAGTACGCAAGTAATAAAAAGATAAGCCTTTCTCGATTAATTGAAAACTACCTTGATTCAGTAACTATAGCTGAGAAATCTGATGATTTGGAGATTTCTCCATTTGTAAAAAGTATCTCAAGCGGAAAAATCCTTTCTAATGAAAAAGATTGGAAAGAGATACGGGAAGCGTATATCAATCATTTAGATGAAAAGTATAAATAAAATGGATAGACTGTTTTTAGATACAAACGTAGTATTGGATTTCCTTGGAATGAGAGAGAGTTTTTATCTACCTAGTGCTAAAATAGTAACCTTGGCTGATTTAAAGAAGATAAAAGTCTTTATTTCTCCTATAACTGTATCAAACTCCTTTTATATACTTTCAAAATCAGAAAACCCAAAAAATGCACTTGAAAAAATCAGAAAATTCAAATTAATATCAAGTACTTCTATTATGGATGATGAAGTAATAGAAAAAGCAATTAATTCAGATTTTAAAGATTTTGAAGATGCTTTACAATATTTCAGTGCTATTGCTTCAAATTGTGATTTAATTATCACGAGAAACGAAAAAGATTTTAAATCCGCAAACATTCCAGTTTTAGATCCAGAAAGCTATTTAAGAATATACTACAAATAACTTTCTGGATTTTTGATGAATTGAATAAGGGTATTTACTACTTTCTACACCCTACAACTCTGGGTTTACCTTCGTTAAAGCGTAAACATCTTTTCTTCGATCTTTCAAATTTCTAACGCTACCGAATTCGTTCAGCTCTCTAAGTAAGTCTAAATCTACATCGGCAATTAATATCATTTCCGTGTTTGCTGTTGCTTCGGCCTTAATACCATTGGTTGGGAAAGCGAAATCGCAAGGGGTAAAAACCATCGATTGCGCATATTGAATATCCATATTGTGCACATTTGGAAGGTTGCCAACACTGCCTGCAATGGCAACATAACATTCGTTTTCTATAGCTCTGGCCTGAGCGCAAAAACGCACCCTTGAGAATCCGTTTTGGGTATCCGTTAAAAAAGGTACGAAAAGAATATCCATGCCCTCATCAGCTAGCAAACGGCTCAATTCTGGGAATTCGGTATCGTAACAGATTAAAATTCCAATTTTACCACAATCGGTATCAAAACATTTCAATTTCGATCCACCTTGCATTCCCCATATTTTGGCTTCATCTGGGGTAACATGCAGTTTTTCGTAGCGTGATATGGAGCCATCTCTTCTACATAAATATCCAACATTGTAAAGATTGCCATCTACAATTTCTGGCATACTTCCAGATATGATGTTTATGTTATAGGAAATTGCCAATTCCATAAATCTTTTTACAATGCTGTCGGTATATTCTGCTAATTTCCGGATGGCGGCAGCTTCAGAAAGATGATTGTCTTTAGCCATTAAAGGTGCATTGAAAAATTCTGGAAAAAGCGCAAAATCGCAACGGTAACCTGAAACTGCATCCACAAAAAACTCTACTTGCTGCATTAAATCATCTAAGTTTTCGTAAGGCCTCATTTGCCATTGAACCAAGCCCAAGCGTACAACAGTTTTCTGGTTTATTACTTTTTTCGATGGGATTTCGTAATAAATATTAGACCATTTCAACAAAACTGCATAATCGTTAGAGGCTTTGTCTCCCTCTAAATATCGATTAAGAATTTTACTGGGATGGAAATCGTTAGAGATTTGGAAATTTAAAACCGGATCATGAATTTCTCTTTTCCTAACCTTGTCAATGTATTCTTTCGGACTCATTTCCGAAGCAAATTGATGGTAATTGGGAATTCTTCCACCAAAAACAATTCCTTTCAGATTCAATTTTTCGCAGAGCTCTTTCCGGTAATCATATAATCTTCTGCCAAGTCGAAGCCCACGATATTCTGGTTTAATAAAAACGTCTATACCGTATAAAGTGTCTCCATAGTTAGTATGCGAAGAAAAAGTGTAGTTCTTGGTAATTTCTTTGTAAGTATGCTTGTCTGAAAATTTATCATAATCTACAATAATGGAAAGGGCCACGCCGGCAATTTTTCCATTAACCTTCATAACCACTTGCCCTTCAGGAAAAATCTGAATCAACTTTTTTATGTGATGTTCTTTCCAATACGAATCTGGTAATGTGCTATATGCCATTACCATTATGTCTTTTAACTCTTCGTAATCTTCTATTTGAAGGAAACCTAACGCAATATTTCCTACTTCCTCTGGGTTTATCATGCTATTTTAAATAGACAAAGGTAACTAAGTTAAGTTAAGGGTAGGTTTCAATCTATTTTTTGAGGATGAAATCGGCCTGAAAAAGATTTAAAAATTTATTTAAATTCTAAATTCTTTGAATGATGAGAAATGAATGGAATTTTTCTTTTGGGGATGCCTAAAAAACTTTTACAGAAATACCGCCTGAGTTCAGAGTTCTAAGGTTCTAAATTTCTAGCGGAATGATGAAGGGTTAGAATGTCAATATTGTATTCTGAATGAAATTGATATATAATTCTGTAATTGCCCAAAACCAATTCCCTAATTTCTGTATTTTCATATTCAGGCACTACTTTTCCACTCATTGGGAAATCTTTCAATTGTTTTACTCTTTCTCTAATTTTCTTTACTGTAAGAATGGCATATTTATCTGAGTCTTTTCTAATAAATTCGGCGATGTTAATCAAATCTGAAATTGCCTGATCAGTCCAATTTATCTTAACCATTCAGGTAGCTTTTCCTCTAATTGCTCGTCTGAAGTAATTTGTCCATTTATGCTTTGTTCAAGCCCCCTTTCGATTTTTTCAAGGAGAATAATGCTATCGAGAACATCATCTAAGGTTACCTGTTCTGGCATTTTCTTTAAAGTATCAATAATTTGCTCTCTACTTAGCATTTTTTTAATCATTTCTCAAATTTAGCAAAATGTCTTTGGTTTAGTGTCTCTAATCTTGCATTATTTATCAAAAAGCAGTTGTTTACTTGTTTGTGACAAAACATTAAATTTCTAAAAAATACCATTAAACTTTCTTTCCCATTTCGTAACAAAAATGTTTTGAAAAACGAAAATGTTACGATTCTGATTTTTCCATACGATAACAAAAATGTTTTAGAAAACGAAATTGTTACGATTCTGATTTTTCTATTCGATAACAAAAATGTTTTAGAAAACGAAAATGTTAATGATCTAATCCATCGAAATTAAAGCAATTCCCGACATTTTGTTCCAATCGAAATTATTGCACTTTTTCTTCTTTAATCCCCTCAAATGCACGCATAAGTATAGGTAGTAAGATTAAATCAGTAATTAAGGCAGCAACCAAAGTTATGGTTATGAGCATGCCAACATAATAGGTGCTTGTAAATTGTGAGAAGGTAAGGCTAATAAATCCTGCAATAAGTACAATGGTAGAAAGCATCATGGCTTTGCCTGCAATAGACAAGGTTTGTTTGATGGCAATATCTGGAGCAACTCCATTTTTTCGCTGCAATCGGTAGCGCACTAAGAAATGAATGGTATCGTCTAAAGCAATTCCAAAAGAAACGGTGAAAATAATGGCGCTCATTGCTTTTAATTCAATTCCTATAAAACCCATCACTCCTGCGGTAAATATTAGTGGGAAAATGTTTACAATTAAGGTAATTACAATCATTTTCCAACTTTTAAAAAGCACCGAAAAAATAATGGCAATTAATCCAAAAGCCAGCAAAAGACTTTGAATTAGGTTTTTTCTGAGGTATTCGTGGTTTCTATCTACCATTAATCCGGTTCCGGTATGCCGAAAACTTACAATTTCAGGGTCGATATTTTGGGCAATAAACGCATTTACTTGCGCATACATTTCCTCTAAAACCTCCGAACCTGGATCTTTAATTTTTCCGCTAATTCTGCCCATTAGCGCATCTGCACTTACCAAACTTGTGTTGCCACGAGATCTTTTTTCTATTTGTTTGATGAATCTATTGAGAGTGGTTGTGTCTTCTGGCAGCTTCAAGGCGTCTAAACTTCCGCCATTCTCAGCTTTATTTAATGTTTTTACGAGGATGTTGGGAGCTAGAATCGCACGAATCTGCAGAGTGTCGTACAAGAAGTTGCTCACCAAATCGGTGGCTTGAATTACATGTGCGCTCCAAATGGTATAAGGCGCTTTCGGTAAAATGGCCAATTCGTAAGAGCGCACTCCGCCCAAATGTTGCTCAATGAAATTGAAATCTGACCTGAGTTTATCATCCTTCGGAACATCACCCAAAAGAAAAGAATTTGTGGAAACTTGGCTTGCGCCGTAAATGGAAATAGCCGTAATAATTGCAAATATTGCCAGCGAAAGCTTCCGTTTTTTCTCGTAGATCCACACGAAACGCTTGGTTTGTCTGTGCCAAAACCTGAATTTGGTAACATTTTTAGAAAGCATTTTACCATCGAAAAAGCTGAGAGCTGCGGCAGAAAAGAGGTAAACGGTAACAAAAGCGATCATAACACCCACCCCAGCTTGAATGCCGAAGTTCTTAATCGGTATAATGTTGGAAGTGTATAAGGTAAAGAATCCAATTGCCGTTGTTACCGAAGTGAGCAGCAGTGCTATTCCAATTTCTTTCATCGCCAAACGAAAAGCCAAGGTTTTGTCTTTGCGGTGATTTAGTTCGTCGAGGTATTTCGATTGAAGATGGATGATATCGCTCATGCAAAAAATAAGCATAAGGGTAGGGTACATGGTGCCCATAATATCTAGTTCCAAGCCCATAATTTGGTAATACCCTAAAAACAGAATAAGCGAAATAATTACCGAGAATAGCGGAATTACAATACCCCAAAACGTACCATAAATTAGAAAAAGGGTTATGGTAACTATGATTATGGAGATGCTTATGTAAAACAGAAATTCAAATTGCACCCTTTTTAAGAAGATGGGTTGTGTGTTGGCCTTGCCCGAAATATAGGTTTTGTTGAAATTATATTTAGCCAATAAACTGTCTAACGATCTATTTATCTGATCTTCTTGACTGGTTATGAGCTCTTTATCCGTTTTCATAACCACATTTAAAATGGTGCCATCTTCAGAGATAAGACCATTTATAAATCTTGGGTCGGCCAATAATTTCTCCCGATCGTTTATTTGGGTAATAGAATCGCCATCCGGGTGCACCAAACTTAAATCTGTGTAGCCAAATGGGGTTTTCAATACATCTTTTAATGATGTGATGGAATTTGCATCTTGTATGTAGGGTAATTTTTTTGCTTCGTTGGTGAAATGAGCCACTTTTTGAAGGAAAGTCGTATCGAAAACACTTTTGCCATGATCTATCGCTACTAAAAGAAAAAGATCGTCGGGCTCTATCTGTGTTTTAAAAACTTCTAAGAACTCCATTTCTGGATCATCTTTCGGAAAGAAATTATTTATGCTGTTGGAGAATTTCAATTTGGTAGCCAAAAAGGCTGAAGCGAGGGTAAGCACAAAAAATATCCCAATTATGGGTTTTCTGTAGCGTTGTATGGGGTGCATTGCTTTAAAAAACAGGATTTTTAGCACAATGTTTCACAATACCCTCTTCATTTTTTTTCGATTCCATTCTTGCAGAAAATCTCTTTTTTTTCTACCGTTTCTCGCAATATTTTATCGTTAATGTTGATTCTTTCTTTGCTGTTTTCTTTGTGGTAAAGATGATACACAATGGCAGAGCCTAACATATTTCGGTGTTTCAAGCCCAAGTTATGGAAACGTGCAACCAATTCGTCGTCTTCTTTTCCCCAGCCAATAAGGTCTTCGTTGTAACCATTTACAGCAAAAATATCTTTTCTAAAGTACGCCATATTACAACCAATTACACCTTTATAGGGGGTTTTATGGCCTAACTTAGTTAAAATCGAGAAGTAAAAAGCGTATTTACGTTTCTTTAATCCAGCGCTTAGAAAATTAGGTTTATCGCCCCTAAGCACATTTTTGCTGAGGTTTTCATCCATCCAAACTCGATTTCCCTTGTGCCAAAAGCCAGGTTTAGCAGCTTTGGCCTGATCTAAAATAAAATTGTGGTGTAAGTACAAATCGCCATCATTCTGAATAATAAAAT
>DAIRTB010000003.1:0-404 GCA_036804105.1 Bacteroidota bacterium
TGGTATTCTCAGGATGTAAAAAAGAGGTAGATCAAACGCCAAAGCCTATACATGGAGAAGCGAACTTTCTTTCGATAATGATGGGATTGTTTGAGCCGGTAAATTCTGACTTTGAAATCTTCGTTTCATCTGCAATGGGAAACTCAGTTTTTGACACGTTTACATCAATAGATAAAGCCTCAGCTTCGATTTCTGCATCAACCCCCAACAAAGATTATATAGGCACTTTAAGAGTTAATTCTATCGAAATGCCCTTTTTCATTTCACAATATAGTATTTCAACAGACTCAAACTTTACCCCTTCTCAGATACTGGGCAAGTTCAATACCTTTAGTCTATCTGGAACTGGTTTTCCGGTATTTAGTACAAACGCATATTCTCCTAACATCACTCCTTTATCTTTT
>DAIRTB010000003.1:414-9474 GCA_036804105.1 Bacteroidota bacterium
CAGGTTTGTATGATTATCGACTTCCCAGGGAATCTACTTTAAAAATTTCTTGGACTCCTGAAAATGAAATGCAAGAAATAAAAAGTGCTTTAATTATAGAGGGCAATGATAAAAGTTTTAGTGAAAGAAAGACCCTTCAAATTCCAGTTGATGATGCTGCTGGTGAAATAACCATTCCTGTTTCAGAGTTAGAAAAAATAAAAGAATTCGAACTTGTAAGTGTATATTATGCAAGAGCCTATCAGAAAACCAATCGTTTTCTAGGAAAAACAGTCAATATTAAGTCTTTAAATTTCTCTCAGGCAACTCTAGTGTTTGAAGAGTAGTTTGAACAAAATCCTAAATCTCCTACCCACCAACCGCCGCCGCCATCTCATGCAACATTTCTGGTTGCTCCTCAAATAAATTGCCAACTACCACAATATCTGCACCTGAACGGGCAGTTTGCCACGCTTGCTCTGGAGTTCTAATGCCTCCGCCAACAATTAGCGGATTGGAACTGCTGCGCTTAACCGCTTCAATTATTTTATTGGGAACAGCTCTGTCTGCGCCTGAGCCTGCATCTAAATAGTTAATTTTTAATCCTAAAAGTGTGCCTGCAAGCGCTGTTGCCGCTGCAATATCTGGTTTATTAGCAGGCAAAGGTTGGGTATTACTAATGTACGATGCAGTTGTTGGCCTACCGCCATCAACCAACATATAGCCAGTTGGCAAAATTTCAAGACCGCTGTTGTGCAACTGATGTGCCGAGATTACATGCTGACCAATTAAAAACTCAGCGTTTCTGCCAGAAATTAGGGAGAGTAATAAAATGGCATCGGCATAAGGAGAAATCTGATTTATACTTCCCGGAAATAAGACCAAAGGCAGCTGTGTATGCTTGCGCAATTCCAGTAGCATGTCATCAAGTTGTTGGCTCGTCATTAAACTTCCGCCAATAAAAAAGAAGCCTACATTAGATTTCTCGGCTTGAACTGCAAGTTTTTGTATTGCCGAAATTTCTATCTTATCAGGATCTAACAATACAGCAAGTTTTTTCAAACCAGTAGTTTGATTGTTGCTGATGGTTTCGAAAATTCTGCCCTTCATAAAATATTTTAGTTCGAAATTGCGCTAAGTTACCATTTGTACGTTTAGTAATTGTGATTAATAGCCAATCTTTCCGCATGAAAAATTATAAGTTACTGTTTATCAACAAATTAAGTTTTTATTTTTTGGCAACCATTGGTTTGCTTCTTACAGGTTCTGCTCAAATTTTAGCGCAAGGTGTAAAATTTGTAAACATTGATGGAGCAAATGTAAATGCATCGGCCACAAAAATATTGGGTCTAGATAAATCTGGTGTGAGTATTTATCATGCAAACAACAAGGGAAGAAATATAGACTTTTATAACTTGAACCTCAACAAAATTGCTTCAAGAGCCATTCCATACGACGACAAACCGATCCAAATGGTAGATATTATTGCCACCAGTTCGGGTAGCCATGTGTTCTTTAGCATCTACAAGTTTGCCGATAAAAAGCATGGGTTGTTCCATCTTCATATGCCACCAACTGGACCAACAGACCAGCTTCAGCCTGCTACAGTTTTCGATTTACAGAACATTACCAGCGAGCGAAGAAGTAATTTTGCAATACTAAGCGCACCCGATGCCTCAGCATTTGTGGCTTTAAATACATTTAGCAGAGAAGAATTAGGCCTACAACTAGAAATTGCTTTTTTAGATACGGGTTTTAAAACTAGGGGCAATTCTAGTTTAATACTCGGCCATAAAGATCTTAAAGCAGAACTAAAACAAAGCCATTACGATGTTAATGGAAACCTTTTCTTGCTTTTTAAAATGGTTAACGAAAAGCAAAAATTTAGAGCAGCAAATAAAATTACGCACAAATTGGCCATCATAAATAAAGATAAACCAACTTTTTATATCGATTTCGAAGACACGGCAAAACATATTCCATCGCTGGCTTTTGTTTTAGACCGATTTAAAAATGAAATAAAGGTTTCTGGCCTTTACAAAGGAGTTTACGATGGCCCAGCATTAGGTTATGTTTTTTATGGAATTCCGCTAGACTCCTTACACTTCAAGCAAAACTATGCCAATACTTTTTCGCCCGAAATTAAAATGAAACTGCAGAGCTTTAAAAGTTCTAGCAGAGAAAAAGATCAGTCTGATTATGAAATAAAACACCTTATACCCAGGTCTGATGGAGGTGCAGTATTAATTGCAGAGATGGCATATACCCAAACCCAAACTTTTGTACAATACAGCCAAGGTTTTCCAGTAACTAGAGAAATTAGGTATTTCCATAACGATGAGATTGTAACCATTTCAATAAATGCAGATGGTTCTATGGATTGGTATTACGTACTTCCCAAAGCGCAACAAAGTGTAAACAACTCCGATTATAATTCATTTGCGCTGGTTCGCTTACCAGACAAATTAGTTTTTTTATTTAATGAAGAAAGTAGAAGCAGCAGCGCCATAACCCAATTTAACATTAGCAATAAGGGCGAAGCTTCGCCCAGAATATTTATAAGCCAAGATCTTTCTGGTATGAGTATTATACCTAAAGATGCTAGGCAAGTTTCTCCTCAATCGCTATTGGTTCCTGCAGTGCGAAAAAAAAGATTGGGTTTGCTTAAAATAACTTTCTAGCAAACGTTGTAATCTTTTTTGCTTTTTTTCTACTGATGCTTTGAAGTGTAAAACAAAATCTTACTTTTTTACTACATTTCAGTTTGTTTTAAAGATTTGAACCCCAAATTGACAAAACTTGTAGCTAATAATCAAAACTAAAGCTAATTTCGAACCATGTATCAGCAGAGTAAAAAAATCTGGGTTGGCCTGCTCCTTTTTGTATGCCTTTTTCAGATAAAAATTGCCCAAGGTCAAGAACTTTGGAGCCTAGAGCGTTGCATAGAACATGCTACCAAAAATAACATCAGCATCTTGCAAACAGAATTGCAAATGCAGCAGGCTGGATTAGATGTACGCCAAACCAACCTATCGAGATACCCAACATTAAATGGTTCTATGGGTCAATCTTACAATTTTGGTAGAACGGTAGATCCAATTACCAATACCTTCCAAAATCAAACCGTGGGGTCGTCTTTTTTTCAGTTAACCACCAATGGAACAATTTACAGAGGCTCGCAAATTAACAATCTGGCAAAGCAACAGCAGCTGGCATTTATGGCTTCGCAAAAAGATTTGGAGGTAACAGTAAATAATATTGGTCTTTCTATAAGCAACTTTTACTTACAAGTTTTATTAGCCAAAGAACTTGAGAAAACCGCCGATTTAAGAAAAGCAACTACACAAGAACAAGTTGATAGAATGGAGAAATTGGTAGCTGCTGGCGCTTTAAGCAGAGACAACTTACTCAACCTAAAAGCTCAATTGGCCAACGATGAGGTTACCAGAATTAATGCTGTTAACCAGGTTAAGATTGCAAAACTAAATCTCGTTTTATTACTTCAATTACCGTTTAGCGATAATTTCGACATTGTGGTTCCTGCTAACGAGTTGGAGCCAAGTATTGTGGTAGATCCAATTTCAGATATATATCAGTATGCTTCAAACAATCAGCCAGAAATTAAAGCTGCTGAGCTGAGATCTCTATCTGCTGAAAAAGGCCTTGCTTTTGCAAAGGGGGGCTATTTGCCAACTTTAGGTTATAGTGCAAACATCAATTCAACTTATTCAGACCGATTTATCGAAGTAACAGGCCTAGAATTAACTGGCACGCAAACTGTTGGGTTTTTAAATGGAGATCCGTCACAATTAGTTTTAGCGCCAACTTTTAGGCCTTTAACTCAAACTACACCTTTCGGAACCCAGTTTAGAAATAACCTAGGCCAACAGTTTTCAGTATTCTTGAGTGTGCCTATTTTAAATGGTGGCCAAAACAAAACAAATGTGCAAAGAGCTAAGATTGGTATCAATCAAGCGCAGCTAAATTTATACCAAAACAAGAACACGCTATACCAAAATGTTAGTCAGGCGTATGTTGATTACCAAACCTCATTAACTAGAAATAATGCCAACGAGGCAAACTTAGAGGCTCAGCAAGAGAATTACGAGTTTGCAAAAATTAGATTTGAGCAAGGCGCAATAAATTCAATAGATTTCGGAAATATTAGAACAGCCTATGAAACCGCAATTTCTACGCAAATTCAGAATAAGTATGAGCTTATTTTTAGATCTAAAGTAATAGACTTTTACCTTGGCAAACCAATAAAACTATAAACCATGAATTTTAAAAGTCCGATAGTTAGATTATTGCTCGTTGCAACCTTGCTTATTGTAGTTGCAGTTATTGGTAAAAAATTAGGTTGGTTTGGCAAAGCCGATGTTACTAAAGTTACCACCGCTAAAGCTCAAGAACGTTGGGTTGTTGAGCGGGTGCTTGCAAATGGAAAAATACAACCAGAAGTAGAGGTAAAAATTTCTCCCGAAATAAGTGGAGAGATAACCTTACTCAATATCTCAGAGGGAGATTCTGTAAAAAAGGGGCAATTGTTGGCCAAGATAAACCCAGAGTTGGTTTTAGCGGCTTTAGATAGAGCAAATGCTGCGGTAAATAATGCACGAGCAAATTTGGCTACCACCAAAGCTCGTTTATTACAAGCACAAGCCCAGTTCGAAAACATAAGACTTTCGTTTGAAAGATCTAAAAAACTCTTCAATCAGAAAGTAATTGCGGAGGCAGAATTTCAGCAAGCAGAGGCAAGTTATAAAGCAGCCATACAAGATATTGAAGCAGCAAAGCAAACGGTAGTTGCTGCCGAATTTGGTGTTAGAAGCGCAGATGCATCTGTAAAAGAAACGCAAGAAAATGTGCTCAGAACCAATATTTATGCACCTATCGATGGCATTGTTACCAAATTAAGTGTTGAATTAGGCGAACGAGTAGTTGGAACATCTCAAATGGCGGGAACAGAAATGATGCGGGTAGCCAACTTGTCTGTTATGCAAGCAAGGGTAGAAGTTTCTGAAAATGAGGTGGTTCGAGTTTCAGTTGGAGATAGCGCCGAAGTGGAAGTGGATGCTTTCCCTGGTAAAATTTTCTATGCTGTGGTTAAAGAAATCTCTAATGGATCTGGAAGCGGATTGCAAGCCGCTGTTTCTAACGACCAAGCAACCAATTTTACGGTAAAGCTTAATCTAATTCCAGCGTCTTACAAGGATTTGGAAAAGGATGGAAAATCGCCTTTCAGACCTGGAATGTCGGCATCAGTAGAAATTATTACCGCTAGAGTAAAAGATTTGGCTGTTCCACTTCCATCAGTTACAGCTCGCTTGCTAAACAGCGAAGGCAAAGAAGTAAAAGCAAACAAAAGAGGTGAAGCAAATACCGAGGCAGATGAAAACGAATCTGAGGAGGAAAACGAATCGTCATCACCCGAAAAAGAAAAAACAGGAAAAGACCGTTTAAAGGAAGTGGTTTTTGTAGTTATAGATAACAAAGTTGCGCTTAGAGAAATTGAGGTTGGCATTCAAGACGATGGCTATATTGTGGTAAAAAGCGGTTTAAAAAGTGGCGAAGAGGTTGTAAATGCGCCTTTTGCTGCTGTTTCCAAGAAACTATCTGATGGCCAAGCTATTAAGATTGTAAAAAGCTCCGAGCTATTTAAGTAAAAAGCATGTCGGAGAAAAAAGATAAAATAGCGGTAATTGGTGGTGGAAGTTGGGCCACGGCTTTGGTAAAAATTTTATTGGAAAACCATACTTATCAAGTTCTTTGGTGGATGCGAGATAAAGAAGTGCTAGATAATTTGAAAGATTATCACCACAATCACAAGTATTTGCCCTCGCTAGAAATTCATTTACCTAAAAAAAATCTGCTTTCTGATTTAAAGAAGACCATCAAAGGAGCAGATATAATTATTCTTGCCGTTCCAGCGGCGTTTTTGCACGATGCCTTAAAAATGTTAGAGCCCAAGCATTTTGAAGGAAAAATTGTGGTTTCCGCCATTAAAGGCATGATTCCCGACGAAAACTTGATTATTGGCGAGTATCTACAGAAATATTTTGATCTCCCACTTTCGCAATTGGCGGCAATTACTGGCCCTTGCCATGCAGAAGAGGTGGCACAAGAAAAACTTAGTTACTTAACCATTGCGGGTATTAATTCGGAAGTTACAAAACAAGTAAGTCTAGCGCTTAATGGCCGCTTTATCAGAACCATTCAAAGCGAAGATATTTTGGGCACAGAATATGGCGCTGTAATGAAAAATATTTTCGCTATTGCAAGCGGTATTGCGCTTGGCTTAGGTTACGGAGATAATTTCCACGCAGTACTCATGACGAGTGCCATTAGAGAAATGGAGACCTTTCTGGAAGTAATTTTACCAACATTCGAAAGAGATGTAAAAACCTCTGCCTATCTAGGAGATTTGTTGGTAACCGCTTATTCTAAGCATAGTAGAAATAGAACTTTTGGCACTATGATAGGTAGAGGATACTCGCCATTATCTGCTCAATTGGAGATGAATATGGTTGCAGAAGGGTATTTTGCGGTGAAGTCAATTCATCAAATAAATCTAAAATACAAAACAAGCTTGCCGATTACCGAAACCGTTTACAAGATCTTGTACGAGGGTGCCTCGCCAAGAAAATTGATGGCTCATTTGGCAGAAAAATTAGATTGAAAAAAATATCAAATAAGGTTAACACTCAAAATGATAGTGCGTAATTGATTATTGCGTAATTTCCCGCCCAAATGCAGTTTAAAGTCTTTTTCTTCTTTTTCTGGGGATGCCTTCTCGCAGTTGGCGAAAGTTCGGCTCAGATATTACCAGCTTTGGGCGGTTCTCGATCGGGCACCACAGGTATGCAGTTTTTAAAAATCGCTCCCGATGCACGATCTGCTGGATTAGCAGGAAGTATGGTTGCAATTGCAAATGATGTTTCTTCACTTTATTGGAATCCAGCTGGAATTTCGAGAATAGATACCAATAGTTTTCATTTCCAAGCAGGCCACACAGCATATTTTGCGGATTATGCCATGAATTATGTGGGGGCAGTGGCAAAGGTGAAAGATTCGTATTTAGGCTTAAGCATTATCAACCTAAACTCGGGAGATATTCCAGTTACTACAGAATTCCAACCTTTTGGAACTGGAGAAGTTTTTAGATCTAACAGTTTTACCATTGGTTTGAGTTACGCTAAAAGCTTAACCGATAATTTTTCTTTTGGCGTTACCGGAAAATATGCAAGAGAAAGCATTGCAGGTGTTAACATAAACAACGCTCTTTTAGATTTCGGTTTTTTGTATGACATTGGTCTTTACAATACCCGCTTTGCAGTTAGTTTAGCAAACTTCGGCGTAAATGTTCAACCAAACGGAAACATTCAAGTGTTGAAACTCAATGGAACTTTCGATGAAAATAATTTCGAAACGGTTTCTGTTCCAGCAATTTTCAGAATCGGATTTGCCTGGGATGCAATAAAATCAGAATTGCACATGCTAACGCTAACCACGCAATTAAATCACCCAACAGACAATAACGAAACCATTACCATTGCTGGCGAATACCTTTGGAATAACATCCTTTACGTTAGAACGGGATATGAATTCGGCACTGTAGAAAAAGGAATTCCAGCCTTAGGAACAGGCTTGCATTTCAAACGCAATTTCGGAATTTTGAGGCTAGACTATGGCTTCAACAACAAAGAACGATTGGGCAGCATTCACCGAGCAACCATTGGCTTAACTTTATTCAAATGAAAAAAATAACCACTATAATATTATCCGTACTGGCTTTAACAAGCTTAAATTCTTGCGAATTTTTATTTGGCTCCCGCCAAGACGATACCGTTGATGATGTACTTAACCAAGGCAAAATTGACCCGAGCTTAATTCCAGCCACCGTTGGTTATGTTCCAGTTCTGCCATTTTGGAGCAACGTAAGCAACCCGATAGACATTTATGTTGGTTACGACGAAATGGTTTATGTAATAGATGATGTTGGTTTGAATGTTTTCGACCTTACAGGAACTAAAAAAAGAACCATTGCAATACCCGGTGCAACCAAAGTTGTTCAAGATAGAAGGTTACATACGTATGTTATTGGTAGAGTAAATAGAGAAATTAATGGCGAAGTTTTCAACCTAGCTGCAGTTTACCAAATGAGCGGTGCAGGAACTGCTGCAGGACCAGTTTTTGTGGATACTTTAATTCATCCTTTCAACGATCGATCTAGAAACAACACCAATTTTAGAGGTGCAAATGATGTTGCTGTTGAATTTATGGGCATTGGTACATTGGCCGATAACACCGTATATTTAGCTAGAAAAGGGCCAATAAATAGCATTACTTCTACTTTTGTTCCAGACAACGCAGTTCTTACTTACGATGTTTTGGGCAATAACCTTGGGTTTGCAAGTGGGCTAAATCCAATCAGCTCTAGCTTAAAATCTGTTTTAGATATTAGCGGATTAACAACTTTTGCTGCACCACCACAAAATTTATTTGGAATTGCCAATAGCGGCGATTTTCTGATGCTACAAAGTGCTGAAAATGCAGAATATAAAGCACTCTGGATTAGGCAAATAAACAATCCAGAAACGGGTATTGAGTTTGTTGAAAATCCCTTGCTTAACTTCGATACTACAAGAGCAACTCGCTTTTTGTACGAATCTTTTCGTTTCAGCAATCCAACAGATATCTGCATAGCACCAGACGAAACTCAGTATATTTTTATTGTAGATGCGGGTAAAGATTCGCTTTTCCAGTTTACTTCTCAAGGTTTTGAAGGAGTACAACCGCCAGCTAATTCTGGTTTAACCAAGCAGGTAATTGCATCTTTTGGCGGTAGAGGCGCTGGGCCTTTCCAATTTAATCAACCAACTGGGGTTGCCTATTACAATCGAGTTGTTTTTGTGGCCGACAAAGGCAACAACCGCATTATGCGTTTTAAACTGAGCACAGACTTAGAGAGATAAAGGTTTTTTTATTAGAAGTCTTAACTCTAAAGCTTATTTTATGCTTTAGCCCTTAACTAGACTTAACTCCTTAATGGTTTGATTTTATTTTTTGAAACATTAAGGA
>DAIRTB010000003.1:9574-18323 GCA_036804105.1 Bacteroidota bacterium
CTTAACTAGACTTAACTCCTTAATGGTTTGATTTTATTTTTTGAAACATTAAGGAGTTAAGGGAAATTAAGGTTCGCTTCTTTCAATTGAGTAAGTGCATTAAACGCAAAAACCCGTTTATAGTCAAAAGATCAAAATACCTCTTAAAGGTGTATTTACTTATTCAAATTTTGTAAAGCAACTCTGTTTGTACTTAGAATTTAGTATTTTCATCAAAATTTTTCAGTTTGATAAAAACGCTTAAGATTCTCCTGAATAGGGTTTACTACTTTTTTCCAACCCAAATTACCCTAACCCTGGTGCGACATCACATCTTGCAACTGATGTTTTGGCTATTTTTATTTTCCACAGCTTCTGGAGATTTCGGTAAAAAATATGGAATTCCTTACCTTTTACTTGATCCAGAATATTTAGGAAATATAAGCTTTTGGAGCTTTTTTATTGTAGGCCTTGCTTACGCCGCTTTTGTAATTACTTACAATTCAGCAACCTACATTCTTAATGTGCGCTTTTTCTCTTTTCTTGGAAGCATACGAAAACCCTTTATCTCTTACAGTATAAACAATGCTATTTTACCCATTTCGTTTATCATTTACCTTTCTTACAAAGCTTATTATTTCCAAAGAACCGACGAGTACAAACAATTAAGTGAAGCATTAATTAATGTTTCAGGTCTTTGGTTGGGTTTCATTATGGCCATTACCATTTCTTTGCTCTATTTTTTTAACACGGGAATAGATTTTATGAAGGTTCTCGGTGTACCTTTTGGCGCTCAAAAAACCAGAAGAATAGCTAGGCGTGTAATTCTGAAAGAAAACAAAGACCTTTTCTCAACAATAGATATTCGTGTAGATCATTTCCTTAACCGAAACGTTAAAATTGAAAGAACTCATGGCTTAACGAGTTACAGCACGAGACTTCTAAAAAACATCCTCAGAAAAAGCCAGGCGAATGCCATTTTCCTGCAAGTGCTCAGTTTTGTCTCTCTTCTAATAATTGGTATTTTCCATCGGTTCGAGTTTATGCAGGTGCCTTCTGGGGCGGGAATATTTTTAATTCTTGCCTCTATAAATCTTTTTCTAGGAGTTTTTAATTATTGGTTCGGAACTTGGCGAACAATCGTATTTTTTTGCTTTTTGTTGATATTCAATCAGCTGTATACCAAGTTCTCCTTTCAGAAACCTAGTCGTGCTTATGGTTTAAACTACAATTCAACACCTGCCGATTATAGCATAGAATCACTAGAAGAAATGAGCAAACCAGAAATCCTTCAGAACTCAATAAAAGAAGGACTTTCTGTTTTAGAAAATTGGAAAAAGCAGGTAAGTAAAAACCCTAACGAGAAACCGCTGCTTATTCTTTGCAACGTTAGCGGCGGAGGCTTACGCTCTGCCCTTTGGACTTTCTCCTGTCTTCAAACACTTGATTCTGCAACCAATGGAGAATTCTTTAAACATACAGTATTGGTTTCTGGAGCATCGGGCGGTATTATTGCCAGTGCATTTTATCGAGAAATAATGCTCCAAAAACAATTAAATCCAGAAGGCCAAACTCAGCCTCCAGGTTTTTATGTTGACCAATTGAGTAGAGATGTTTTAAATCCCATTGTGTTCTCAATTGCCACCAACGATATTTTTGTGCGTTTTCAGCGATACCATTATGGCGGCAACACCTATACTTTCGATAGAGGAACAGCCTTAGAAATGGCTTTAAACAGAAACACCAATGGAATGCTCAACAAAAAAGTAATGGATTATGCTGAGCCAGAACGCATGGGCATTATTCCTCAAATGGTGTTGAGCCCAACCATAATGAACGATTCTAGACGGCTATTAATCAGCCCATTAGATGTTGCATTTTTAAGCTTATTGCCAGATTCTGCTGGAGTTGTTACCTACAAAAGAGATGCCGTAGAATTTAATAGATTGTTTGCTGGTCATCAAGCAGATAGTTTTTCGTTCCTCTCGGCATTGCGCATGAATGCCACTTTCC
Source organism: Bacteroidota bacterium (assembly GCA_036804105.1). Classification (GTDB taxonomy): domain Bacteria; phylum Bacteroidota; class Bacteroidia; order UBA7662; family DAIRTB01; genus DAIRTB01. The sequence goes on from DAIRTB010000003.1 coordinate 11,567, forward strand.
CATATATTACTCCTGCGGCTGTATTGCCAACCAAACCTCTTTTGGAAGTGATGGACGCAGGTTTTAGAGACAATTTCGGAATAGAAATTAGTGCTCGCTATTTCAATGCTTTTAGAAAGTGGATTCTAGAAAACACCTCTGGCGTGGTAGTACTGCAGATTAGAGATACACCAACAGGAATTTCGAGCGATATTTCTAATCAATCTACTTGGTTAAGTAGATTTTTTACCCCATTAAACAGTCTTTTAGTAAATTGGCAAGATTTACAAGAGTTTTCTAACGATAGACATTTGTTTTACATGTCTCAATTATTGAAAGATAAAATGCATTTTGTTACTCTAAAGTATCAACCCGCTAATGAGACAGAACAAGTATCGTTATCGTGGCATCTAACCTCCAAAGAAAAGCTTCTCATTCGCAGGGCTTTGAGCAACAAAAACAATGTGCGGCAAATGGAGAAACTCCAAAATTTATTGCTGCCACAACAAATTAATCCTTAAGCTGTATAATTGCATTCCTTAAATCAAGTAAGCATGGTTTCTAACATGGCAAATACCCTAATTGGGTCTGAAATAATTAAATTGGCGGGCGAGGTTAATCAAATGATTTCCCAAGGCAACAAGGTTTTTAATTTTACTATTGGCGATTTCGATCCGAATATTTTCCCAATACCTGCAAAATTAAAAACGGAAATTATAAATGCCTACAACCATAACGAAACCAATTATCCGCCTGCTAATGGCATGCTGCCGCTTCGGAAAGCCATAGCCAAATACCACAAAAGTTACCAAAACTTAGATTTATCAGAAAACGATATTCTTGTTTCAGGCGGTGCAAGACCTTTAATTTATGCCACCTACCTTGCTTTACTAAATCCTGGCGATAAAGTTTTATACCCAGTTCCGAGCTGGAACAACAACCATTACTGCCACTTAACTAGCGCAAAAGGCATTGAAATTTTTACTACTGCCGAAAATAATTTCATGCCAACGGCAAAAGAGTTAGCGCCTTACCTAAAGGAGGTTTCAATGGTTGCGCTTTGCTCTCCCTTAAACCCTACTGGCACAACCTTTAAAGCTGAAGAATTAAGTGCTATTTGTAAACTTATTCTAGCTGAAAACAACCGAAGAGGACCAAATGAAAAACCATTGTACCTAATGTACGATCAGATTTATTGGCAGCTTACTTATGGAGAAACGGAGCATGTTGACCCCGTTTCACTACATCCAGAAATGAAGGCTTATACCATTTTTATAGATGGCATCTCAAAGGTTTTTGCTGCAACTGGCGTTCGTGTAGGCTGGGCATTTGGCCCAACTTTGGTAATTGATAAAATGAAGGCGCTTTTATCGCATATTGGTGCTTGGTCGCCAAAGGCAGAGCAGGTTGCAACTGCTGCATTCCTAAACGACCATGAAGCTATTGACGGATATTTAACTCCTTTCAAATCAACCATTCACGATATTTTAGATGGTTTTTACCAAGGATTCCAAAACCTAAAACAAAAGGGATACTCGGTAGATGCCATTGCACCTCAAGCTGCTATCTATCTAACGGTAAAACTGAGCTTAATTGGTAAAATAATGCCAAATGGAAATTCCATTACTCAAGTAAAAGAGGCAACTGATTACATTCTTAAATCTGCAAAAATTGCACTTGTTCCATTCCACGCTTTTGGTGACGGAGATGATTCTGAATGGTACCGTTTATCTATCGGAACAGCCACCTTAGAAACAGTTAATGCAAGTTTAGAAGCTCTTGAGAAGGCGCTGAGTGAGTTGAGGTAGCGTAGAAATTTTAGATAAAACGTACTATTTAGATAGAGCAAGTATTACAATATTTTCTTGAACAAGCTTCCATTTTTGAGAAAAAAATAGAATAACTTGCGCTAAATTTTACCAAAATTGGTAAACCCCAATAAACCTAATGAAATTTATTCCACCCTATTTAAAATTTATTGTATTAGCAGGGTTAATGTTAATTCCCCTATTCGGGCATTTAGATACGCTTCCAATTCGAATTTGGGATGAAGCACGGCAGGCAATAAACGCTTACGAAATGCTTAACAATAAGAACTTTATTGTTACTCACTTTGAGGGTAAACCTGATATGTGGAATACAAAACCTCCCTTGCTGATTTGGATTCAAGTTATATTTATGAAACTTTTGGGAGTAAACGAAATCGCTGTTCGTTTACCCTCTGCAATTGCCGCCTTGTTTACTTGCGTTGCGCTTGTAGTATTTTCTATCAAATATCTAAAAAATTCCTGGTTTGGAATTTTTGCGGCATTCGTACTCATAACCTCGCATGGTTATGTTAATGTACATGGATCTAGAACTGGAGATTATGATGCCCTACTCACGCTTTTTACAACCTTAAGTGGGTTGTTGTTTTTTTCCTATTGCCAAAAAAAGAACCTCAAACACCTATATCTTTTTTTTCTATTCACCGCACTGGCTGTTCTCACAAAAAGTATTAGTGGGCTCTTGTTTTTACCAGCAATATTCATTTACAGTATTTTACAGAAACAGCTAGTTCCGCTGCTTAAAAATAAGCATTTTTACCTTGGGTTAGTTGGATTTCTAGTGTTGATATTTGGGTATTACTTTTTAAGGGAGTCTCAAAATCCAGGTTACCTTGCTGCGGTACAAGAAAATGAATTGGGTGGACGCTATCTAAAGGTTGTTGAAAATCATAAAGAAGAGTTTTGATTTTATTACAAGAATTTCATTAAGTTTCAACTTTCTGTTTGGTATTTGCTAGTTCCTGCTGGATTAATTGCGGGTTTAATAATTAAAGATAAAAAAATTAACCAGTTAACTTGGTTTGCCACCTTGATGTTAATTACCTACTTTTTGGTAATCTCTACGGCTAAAACAAAGCTAGAATGGTACGACATACCGATGTATCCTTTTTTAGCATTGATTATTGCAAACTTTGTTTATTACGTATTCACTTCATTACAACAGAATAAGTGGCTAAATAATCGGCTAAGGGTAAACCCTGCACCTTTTATTTTTCTTATTGTAATTGGCATAAAACCTTACCAAAAGATTTTTAAGAAAACGTACTTTCCAAAAGAGTATAGTTGGGATGAAAAGTTTTACCAAATTGGGTATTACTTGAAAGATGCCATAAAGGGGAAACATAATATCAACAACCAATTTCTTGTTTCTGATGATTATAATGCCCACAACTTGTTTTACATTAATGTTTTACAAGATAAAGGCGTAAATATTTCCATTAAAAATAGAGATGATCTTAACCCTTTCGATATCGTAATTGTGCCCCAAAAGCACAATAAGCAATACATAATGGAGCGGTTTAATTACGAAATAGTACACTCGGAAAACACAGTGGTAACTTACAAAATAAATGGCAGAAAAGATTAAGGAGAAAATTGATCTTTCGGTAATTATCCCCATTTATAATGAGGAGCAGATAATTGTTGAATTGTATCAACGACTTAAGGATACAGTTTCTCAAATATCAGAGAACTACGAACTTATTTTTGTAAATGATGGAAGTAAAGATCAATCCCTTCAAGAATTATTAAAATTAACAGCGATTGATACCCGTGTTTTTTATATTAATTTTAGTAGGAATTTTGGCCACCAAATTGCGGTAACTGCTGGATTAAAAGCTTCAAAGGGTAGCGCTGTGGTGATAATTGATGGAGATTTGCAAGATCCGCCTGAACTCATAATAGATTTACATCAAAAGTATTTAGATGGCTATCAAGTGGTCTACGCCAAACGCAAAGAGAGAAAAGGAGAAAGCATATTTAAGAAGATTACTGCCAAAGCCTTTTATAGAATCCTGAAACAAATTACTAGTATAGAAATACCTCTTGATACAGGAGATTTCAGGCTAATAGATAGAAAAGTGGTAGATTATCTTAACCAAATGCCAGAGCAAAATAAATTTTTACGTGGTCAGATAGCTTGGTTAGGGTTTAAACAAACAGAAGTTTTGTTTAACAGAGATAGATGAAAGTATGGTAAAACAGGTTATTCCATTGGTAAAATGTTTCAATTTGCTATGGATGGCATTACCAGTTTCTCAGATAAACCCTTACAACTTGTAAATAAACTTGGGTTTACCATATCCTTTGCATCGTTTATTATAATTTTATACGCCATTTACTCCCATTTTATTCTTGAGCGCACCATAACCGGATGGACTTCTCTCATAATAAGTTCAATGTTCATTGGCGGGGTACAATTAATTTCAATTGGAGTAATTGGAGAATACATTAGTAGAATAAACAGAAATGTGCTTCAACGCCCGCTTTACATTATAGAAAGAACCAATATTGATTGGGAGATTAATCAAGACTAAATAAGATATTTGGTGCTGTAGATTTTAAGTTAAAAAGGAATATGTATTGGTAAAGGACATGATTTTATTCCTTCCTATGGCGGCTATGCTTAAGGTGGTTTGCGAAGAGTACGAACAACTCAAACCAATTGCCCTCTTAATAAGCGATACTAATTATAATAAAAAACCGGTAAATGTTTCTGGTAAATGGATTGAAAAGATAAAGGGGTTTTTTAAGAAAAAGTAAGGCCATTATCAGAACCTCTTGTAAATCGTTACTCGGCAATAAAGATAAAATCGTTTGCCAAGTATACTAATGGAATTCTCCATTTGCGGTGAATAAACCCGTTTTACTCCGCAAATTATGCGGAGATAATTTCCGTTTGCGGAGAATAAAGCATATTTTTACCGCAAATCTTGCGGAGAATTGAAGTATGTACATCTACAAAAATCCAGATTGGCCAATATTTGAATGGAATAGCGAAAAGCTTTTACCATTGCTTTCGTACGTAAGGAACCGTCAAGGAATTTTAATTGGAAAAATGGGCGCTTTGGGATTTGATCTTCGGAATGAAGCTAATCTAGAAGTTCTCACACAAGAAATTATTAAATCGTCTGAAATAGAAGGAGAAATTCTCAATAGACAACAAGTAAGATCATCAATTGCTAGACGTTTGGGATTGGATATTTCAGGACTCATTCATTCTGAGCGAAATGTGGATGGCATAGTTGATTTAATGATTGATGCTACAAAAAACTTCGAACAAGATCTAAATAAAGAGCGTCTTTTTTCTTGGCATGCAGCACTTTTTCCCACTGGGCAAAGTGGACTTAATAAGATTGTTACGGCCAATTGGCGAAACGATTCCACTGGGCCTATGCAAGTTGTTTCTGGCGCTTTGGGTAAAGAAAAAGTTCACTTTGAGGCACCTGCAGCTACACAAATTGAAAATGAAATGCGGATATTTTTAGACTGGTTTAACTTAGACGAACACAACGATTTAGTAATGAAAGCAGCAATTGTGCATCTGTGGTTTTTAACCATCCACCCTTTTGAGGATGGTAATGGTAGAATTTCTAGAGCAATAAGCGATATGTTATTGGCTCGATCTGATGGGCAATCGAATAGATTCTACAGTATGTCTGCCCAAATAAGAAAAGAGCGAAACGGTTATTACGACATTCTTGAAAAAACCCAAAAAGGCTCATTAGATATAACCAAATGGATTGAATGGTTTTTAAACTGTCTTTTACGTGCCATTGATTTTTCAGACAAGCTTTTGGAGAAAATTATTTACAAGTATCATTTTTGGAATAAATACTCAAAAGTTAACCTAAACAACAGGCAAAATATAGTCTTAAACATGTTGTTGGATGGCTTTGAAGGCGTACTCAATACCACAAAATGGGCTAAAATTGCTAAATGCTCACAAGACACAGCATTGAGAGATATTCAAGACTTAATTGATAAGGGTATCTTGACAAAAAGTGAGCAAAGTGGTAGAAATACCAATTATGAACTCAATGCATTTGAAATTTAGAGGATTCAGCACAGTTTTTCAAAAAACAACAAATGAAAAAACCAACCAGAAATTACATAGAGATTTTATCAGAAATAGACATTCAACTGAAATCAACAAATCTTGAAACCGACCGACTTCTTTTGCTGGAAGAAATCAGGTCAGGTTCTACAGCAGGAGAAATTTGTTCTAGTGTTGGCTTTTTATTGAACTCGATGAAATCAAGAATAGAAATTGACAATGTAATTGGAGAACAAATAAGCGAATTTTTAAATTACTGTAGGTATAATGGACTTATCATTAACACCAAAAGACCGATTTGACTTTAAACGAAATAACTTCCTCGAAAAAACTATAAAGTACTTTCAGTATTTGGTTAATGAATTTGGTTTTGAAGGTCAAGACAACATCACTTCAGTACAAGAAAATGGCACAGTTATAAAGGATACGCTTTTTTACAAAAGAGCGAGTTTGGAAATTCGATTATCAAATGCCTACCATCCAGTAGATTATGGATTTGAATTGAATGTTCTTGAAAAAACAACTAGCAAATCTGAAATGCTTTATTTCGTTTTAAAAGAAAATCAAGATTTGGAGCAAAATTATCTCAAGCACATTTCTGAATCTTTTAGAACGAAATACTTGAGAAAATAAGCGTTTTTAACTAGAGTTTTAGGAGGTAAAGAATTGAATTAATTTCCGTTCGAGCAAATCACCATTCTTGCTGCCAAATTTTAATCCTATAAAACCTGTATCTTGGTTTGAAATTTAGACATCATGATAATTAAGAAACAATTAAAAGAAACGATAGAAAGCTTCCCTGACGAATTTACCCTTGATGAGCTTCTAGATAAGATTATTTTGCTTGACAAGATTGAAAAAGAATTGAAGAAACTAAAACAAGAAAAAGCTATCC
>DAIRTB010000004.1:0-18019 GCA_036804105.1 Bacteroidota bacterium
AAGAAATTAATCTTCCAAATGCTTTATTTATTTTTTTGGGTGATGAAGTTGCGTTTAATCTTACATTTCGGAGTTTTATTGAATTGTAAAGGTTAAACCAGCTTGTAAACCAACCCAAGCCGATGCATTGCTATTATCCCAAGTTCTGAAATATCTTCCGTTTGATGCAAAATTGCTGGCTTCCATGCTTTTGGGGGTAAACACGTTGCCCACTAATCCAAAGTGTGCACTTAGAAACTCTGTATCGCCAACATGTAAAAGCATTTTTGCTTGATGAAGACCATTATAATCCTTAAACCGAAAATCTTGATCTAAAACCTGCCAGGTATGAACTTCAAGGCTTAAAGCGGCAAAATCAATATCAATCAGATTTCCGCCAATGCCGAAACCGTAAGCAAAATTCAATTCTTCGCCTTGAGGGAATACAGAAATACCTAGTTGATTATAGGTATTCCCTGTTTTAATCTGCCACAGCAAACCCGTTTGGTAAATTTCGGTGGTAAACAATTGTATGCGGTGCTTGCTATTCCCAGCCAAACTAATCAGCCCAATAGCAGTTCCATTCATTTGCCCCGCAAGATTTATAATTCCCAGCTGAAGTCCATCAACCTTGCCTGCAATATTCAGAAAACCAGACATTTGAGTGCCTTCAACCGTATCGGCAGAGTTTAAAAAACCAGCCACTTGAACTCCTTTTACTCTGCCTGCATTTAAATTTGCGAAGCCAGCAAACTGTGCTCCTTGCGTGTTATCACCCGTTATGTTTGCGAAACCAGCAAATGCAACCCCTTTTCTAGTTCCAGAATTTAGATTTAGAAAGCCTGCACCTTGAATGCCAGAAACATTGCCCGTGCTAACATTTGCGAAACCAGCCATTTGTACTCCATTTACCCCAATTCTATTGTAATTGGCAAATGCAGAAAATTCCGATCCATTTATCTTGGCCACATTACCCAAAAACAGATTGAGCGAAAGGTTTGCTTGCGTTTTATTTCCATCCAAGGCATAAGTTGCTAATGGAGGAATTATGGAGAGTGCGATGGGTTGGGTTCTTAAGCTGTCTTGTGCTTGTGCAAAACTCGAAACTGAGAAAGTTAATAATAGTAAGTTGGTAATAATTTTCATGTGCTTTGTTTTAAAGAAAGACACATGGATTAACCGTTTCCCCCTATTGCGAAATAGATTTATTTAAAATCCAGGCATTTTAAAAAGTACGGTTGGCAACAAAAGCAGAATTCCAATCAACAAAAGCCACAATTGAAGCTTAAAAACCCATTGTAACCATTTTTTATACGGAATTTTAGCCATGCCAATTACGGCAATTAATACGCCAGAAGTTGGGGTAATCATATTGGTAAAGCCATCTCCAAACTGGAAAGCCATAACAGCTGATTGTCTAGAGATTCCCAATAAATCAGCCAATGGCGCCATTAATGGCATGGTTAAAGCTGCCTGACCCGATCCAGATGGTACAAAAATATTAATCAAGGTTTGCACTAAAAACATAATGCTAACAGAGGCTGTGGCAGGCAAATCAGCAAAAGAAGTAGCAATACCATTTAAAAGCGTATCGATAATTTTACCTGAGTTTAGAATTTCTAGAATACCAGCGGCTAATCCAACCACAATTGCTGCACCGGCAATATCTTTAAATCCTTCAATAAAATAATTGGCAATGGTATCGCTATTAAAACCATAAACTATCCCAGACAAAATACCGTATGCCAAAAATAATGTTGCAATTTCGGCAACATACCAATGATAACCCAAAACTCCAATAATGATGATAAAAATGGTGAAAGCCAAGAGTGTAAGCACAAAATATGCTTTAGATTTCCTTAAGGATAATGCACCTAAAATGGCGTACAAAACAGCAAAAATGGGCACCAACGGCAGTTGAAAACCGATGCTTCCGAAGCTTAAAGCAGTAGAAGTATTTTGAAAGGCAAATAAACCAAATGCAAGGGAGCTAGCTAAAAAAGCAAAAATGCTTTTATAATCGGCTTTTAAATGTTTGGGTTCTTCGGATTTTGATTGATGATTACCGCTATTCCGCCAAAATGCATCCTCCTCGTAAACTGGAGACAGCACAGGATTTGCCTTGATTCGTTTTGCGTAACGCAACACATAAAATATTGCAAAGCTCATTAAAACGATGAAAACCACCATTCGGTATTCTAATCCAGAAAATGGTTGAACGCCTGCAATTCCTTGGGCAATACCAATGGTAAATGGATTTAGGGTTGCGCCTGCAAATCCGAATGCAGCGCCTAAAAAGCACATGGAAACACCAACAATGGAATCGTAACCCAAAGAAATAGAAAGCGGTACAAATACCAGTACAAATGGGATGGTTTCTTCAGACATGCCAAATACCGATCCGAAAACACCAAACAGCAACATGCATGCGGCTACCACCAATTGCTCTGAACCACCTACTTTTTGTACAAATTTGTATCTGTTGAGTTTGGAAGCGAAATTTATAAAATCGAAAATGCCTCGATCTATTGCTTGCGTTTTTTGCACTAAAAAGAAAACGCCCCCAACAATAAATATGAAGGCGATTATAGAGGCTTGTTTTACAAAACCATCGAAAAGTGCAGAAAAAACCTGCCAAGATTGTGGATTCGATTCCACTACATGATAACTGCCTGGCACTGGAACAAGTCGAGTGCTTTCGCCTACTTGTTGCTCTACCCTATCGAACTCTCCTGCTGGTACAATCCATGTTAATGCAGCTGCAAAAACAATTATCGAAAATAAAAGCACATAAGTGTGTGGAATCTTAAACCGCATAAACTTTAAAATTACAAGCATAAGCAATTTTAAAGTTTAATGCGATTGTTTTCAAAAAATGTTTCAAAGGCAATCCCTTTAAGAAGGGTTATTTCTTCTTATTCTCCGGCAATTGATTGTTTTTATCTCCTTTTTTTATGTTCTTAACTGAATCTTCCGAAGGACCATCTTTATCTTTAGATTTTGGTACATTAATTTCTCTTCCTTCCGGTTTCTGATTTTCCTTCTTCTTTGCTAAAGAATAGTAATCGCCAAGAATTGCTTCTGCTTGAAAATTGTTTAATGTGAACGATCTAGATAAACTAACAACCTCAGTCTGAGAATTTATAGACAGGTTAGCGTACATATCTACGCCTAAGGCATTTGTGAAGTTTTGCATAATTTTAGATAAATTTTTTAGTAGTGGTCTAGCAAAATTGTACAAAAAACAAATGGATTTCTTACAGCATTTACAATAGAAATTGTATGATTTCATACCTTATTAAACTAAAAATGCGCACCCAAAATGTAGGTGCGCAATCTAAAAAACAAACAACAACTAAACTTAATTAACTGTAGGAGCAGCAGGTGCAGCTTTTGGCGCATCTACAGTTCCACTAATAGTAAGCAACTGCGGTTGGGTTGTGGCGTTGGTAATTACCGTAACTGTTTTAGAAAATGGCCCAACAGCAGCGGCATTGTAAGTAGCTTTAACGTAACCCCAAGCACCCGGTTTAACTGGCTCTTTAGAATAATCTGAGGCTGTACAACCGCATGAGGTTTTAACATCCGTAATGATTACTGGAGTTTTACCTTTGTTTTTGAATTTAAACTCTGCGGTTGTAGGAACACCTTGAGCCAAGTTTCCGAAGTTGTAGGTGGTTTTCTCCCAAGAAATTTCTCCATTATCTGCAACTTGTTTTTGAGCAGTTTGTGGAGTTGTAGACGCTGCATTTTTTGGTGCAGTTTGTGCAAAGCTTACACTTGCAATTGCAAGCATAAAGCTGAGTGTTAGCATAATTTTCTTCATCTTGTAAAATTTTATGTTACAAATTTGAAAACAAAAAATGAGCTATTCTTTTAACGATATGGCAATGTTTCTAAACGAAATGTTAATGGTAGAAAAATCCACAGGCATAAAACTAAATTGCAAACATGTCTAACCGATACCTTAGGTACATAAGCTTACTTGCTCTTTTATCCATTAGCGGTATTAGCATTACGCAATTTATTTGGTTTCGGAAGGCTTATACCATGAAAGAAGTGGCATTTAGTCAGGATGTTCATTTGGCTTTAAGAGAAGTGGCAGTTGCTATGTTGGAATTTAATCAGAATTTTGCTCCAGTTAGCAATCCAGTTTACCAAGAAGCAAACAATTATTTTGTTGTTAGGATAGATGATGAAATCAATGCCGATTTGCTTGAAGATCTATTAATCAAGGAATTTCAGAAACGAAACATCAAAACCGATTTCGAATATGGTGTGTACGATTGCAGCAGCAATAAAATCCGGTACGGTAATTACGTGGCGCAATCAGTTGGAATAATCCCTAGAAACAAATCGGAGTTTCCAAATATATACTACGAAAACAATTATTTTGGTGTGCGATTTCCCCAAAAAAATGCTGCTCTTATTGCTGAAATGGGAACAGTACTCATTTCAACTGGAATATCTTTTTTGGTGATTTTGTTTTTTGTGCTCGCTCTTTACCTTATCTTCAAGCAAAAGCGTCTAAGCGAAATACAGAAAGATTTTGTAAATAACATGACCCACGAGTTTAAAACGCCTATTGCAACCATCGCAATTTCTGCCGAAGTGCTCAAGAAAACCGATATGCAAGAGCAGCCAGTTCGTCTTCAAAACTATGCAACCATCATTTACAACGAGGCAATGCGTCTTCAAAATCAAGTAGAACGGATTTTGCAAAGCAGCAACGAGGAGAAATCGAAAATTAAGCTCGCAATTGAAAATATCAACCTACAAAAATTCTTTGCGGAATTATTGCTTCATCCGAATTGGCAGCATGATCAACAGCAAATCAACTTAGAAATTCCAACCGAAACTCTTTGGCTGAGGATGGATGTACTGCACCTCAACAACATACTCCATAATTTAATGGACAATGCAAAGAAATATGGGTCCGAAAATTTGGAAGTAAGCATTAAAGTGGAATCCAAAAACCAGCAAGTTCTGATAACTTTTAGCGATAACGGAGTTGGCATTCCAGAGGACTCCAAAAAAAGAATCTTCGAAAAATTCTATCGTGTTCCCACAGGAAATCTACACAACCAAAAATGCTTTGGTTTAGGATTGTACTATATTCGTCAGGTAATGCTGGCACAGGGCGGCGACGCAAAATGTATTGATTCAAAGGGTTGTTGCATACAATTAAACTTTAAAGCATGAAAACGATTTTACTTGTAGAAGACGATATTAACCTTGCTTTTGTAATTAAAGACAATCTAGAATTGGCTGGTTATAAGGTAATTGCTGCATCTGATGGTTTACAGGCAGATACTACGTTAAGATCTGGCGGTTTCGATTTGGTTTTGTTGGATGTAAATCTGCCTAAAATAGACGGTTTTACACTTGCAGAAGATTTTAGAAGGATGAACCAAAAAGTGCCAATTTTATTTTTAACTGCGAGAAATCAGAAAGAAGATCGCCTACAAGGATTTAAGATTGGAGGCGACGATTATATTTCTAAACCATTTTCAATTGAAGAGCTTTTATTGAGAATTGAAGTCTTTTTGAGGCGAAGTGTAGACAATCCGTCCCACAAAACTGGGATTTATAAAATTGGAAACCTAAGTTTCGATTTCGCCAATTTATCTTTATTGGGCGATAACCTTCAGCATAAGCTCACGCAGAAAGAAGCTGATATACTACTTTTTCTAGTAAAACATCAAAACCAAATAGTAAAACGAGCCGATCTTCTGTTATCAGTTTGGGGCAAAGACGATTACTTTTTAGGCAGATCCTTAGATGTTTTTATATCAAGACTTCGAAAATATTTGGTAATTGACCCTAAAATTGAAATTGAAAATGTACACGGAATTGGGTTTCGATTGAAATTATAGATAAATTAAAAAGCTCCAGAAATTATCTGGAGCTTTTTAATGTTTTTATCAACTACCCTAATTTCGGTATTCTCAATACCTGCCCTGGGTAAATCTTGTCTGGATCTGAAAGCATCGGCTTGTTAGCTTCGAATATTACATTATATTTATTAGCATCTCCATAATGTTTTTGCGCAATCTTAGATAACCACTCCCCTTTTTCAACAGTATGATAAACTGACTCGTCTACAATTTCTGTTGCCACCATTTGATTATCAACAGTCTCTACTCCAACTACATTACCAACTGCCAAAGCTATTTTCTCAGCGTCTTCCTGATTTTCTACTTCACCCTCTAGAAGAGCAGATTCGCCAGTTAGAGAAATTTTTAGTCTCTTAAAAGGGAGATTTAACTCCTTTACGTAATCTAACAATGCACTTGCCTGTAAAGCTGGCTTTTCAACTTCTGTAGCTTCTTCAACCTTTTTGCCGAATAACTTAGATCCAGCATTTTTTACAAATGATATTAATCCCATAATTTTTGATTTTAATTTTTACAAATCTAACATTAAAATCTCAACACAAGATATTGCAAAAAAATATTTCCAACATAAAATTAAAAAGTAACATAAAATTAATGAATAAATCACAGAAAAATATTTTCAGATTACAAAAATCATTTCAAAGCTTCAAATTTTATTCCCCTATTGAAATATTATATATTTATTAATCAAAAAAAATAACCTTAAGAATTTGATAAAGCCTTATTTGATGAAAGATTTCGGCATAATTTTTGAGATAATAATTTCTGAACTTTGTGGTTCAAATCTTGTTCTTATTTTAAAGTAATAAATTACGCAAATTGAGTTAGTAATACAATGCGAAAAATTTTAGGCTTCTTTTTTCTTTTAATGGTTTTTGCAAGCCTTAAAGGCTTTGCAACACACAACAGAGCAGGCGAAATTACCTACAGATTTCTTAATGGAAACACTTTTGAAATTACCATTACAACTTACACAAAAGCTACCAATGCTGCCGATAGAGATTCGCTTACGGTCCGTTTTGGAGATGGAAATCAAGCAAATGTGCAGAGAAACAGTGCGGTAATTGTTGGAAACGATATTAAACGCAATATCTACATTACTACTCATAGCTATCCAGGCCCAGCATCTTATATTATTAGTGTTGAAGACCCAAACAGAAATGGTGGAATTGTAAATATTCAAAACTCCATTAATGTACCTTTTTATATCGAAACCAAACTGGTCATAAATCCATTTCTCAACTCCAACAGTTCGGTTCAGTTACTAAATCCACCTATTGACCAAGGTTGCATAAATAGATTATTTGTTCACAACCCAAATGCTTTCGACCCCGATGGAGACAGCATAAGTTACGAATTGGTAACGCCCAAGGGACTAGACGGCTTGCCGATAAATGCATATTTTTTACCAAATGCTTCCACAAGTTTAACACTTGACCCCATTAACGGCGATTTGATCTGGCAAAATCCAGTAATACAAGGAGAATTTAACTTCGCCATAAAAATTACTGAGTGGCGCAATGGTTTCGAAGTTGGTTTTGTAGTGAGAGACTTGCAGGTTTCCATTACCAATTGCAACAATAATCCGCCTATTATCAACGAGTTAAACGATACTTGTGTGTTAGCAGGAACCAATATTAGTAGATTAATAAGAGCAACAGATCCTGATGGAAATAGCGTTACGCTAACCGCAAATGGTGGGCCTTTAAGCATTACCAATAGCCCAGCTGTTTTTCCACAACCAACATCTGGAATTGGAGCAGTACAGCAAACTTTCAACTGGCAGACCAATTGCACACATGTTAGAAAAACTCCATATCAAGTAATTTTTAGAGCTGTTGATAATGGTAATGTTCCACTCACAGCTCTAAGATCTTGGCGAATTACTGTGGTAGCGCCGCCCGTGGTTAATTTAACTGCCAACTCACAGGGAGGTACAATAACTTTAGATTGGGATCAAGGATTTTGCACCAACAACATCGGTTACAAAATATACAGACGCATTGGTCCTTCTGGTTGGCAACCAGATAGTTGTGAAACGGGTGTTCCTGCTTTTACAGGTTACACCTTAATTGACACCGTAATGGGAACAAACAATACCCTTTATGTAGATGATAATCAGGGTCAAGGCCTATCGCCAGGAGTTGATTACTGCTATATTGTTACTGCTTTCTTCTCCCCATTTTTAAATCAACCGCTTGGAGGTGCGGAAAGTATTGCTTCTATTGAAGTTTGCGAAATCGTAAAAAGAGATTTGCCGGTACTCACAAAAGCAGATGTGGTGGCTACTGCAAATCCAAATGGACAGGTTATGGTTAATTGGGCACATGCAATAGACATTGATACCACTCAATTTCCAGGTCCTTACCGTTACGAACTTTATAGAAATACTGGTTTAGTGAGCAACAACAATAGAACCTTGTTGGCTACTTTTAATTCTTCGTTTTTAAATAATTGGGGTGATACCACTTTCCTAGATCAAACTGCAAATACGGTTGATAATGGAAACACCTACACCTTAAACTTCTATTTCCAAACCAATCAATTGGTAGGTAGGTCTACAGGAGCGTCAACAGTTTTCTTAGAAGTTGCAGCAACAGATAGCAGATTAGATTTAAGCTGGGATTACAATGTTCCTTGGACCAACGATTCCTTTGTAGTTTACCGAAAAGACCCAGGAGCACCAAATTACGAAATTGTAGATACCGTTTACACTCAAAATTACGTGGATACAGGCTTAATTAATGGTTTCACCTATTGCTACCTTGTTACCTCTTATGGCGGATTTTTAAGCCCTGGTTTACCCAACTTCATCTTGAATAACTCTCAAGAAGTTTGCGAATTTCCGAGAGATACCGTTCCGCCTTGTCCGCCAGATTTAACGGTAGATCCAGATTGTAATTTATTCCAGAACTTGTTGAATTGGAGTCACTTAAACGAAGATTGCATTGGCGATTTAAGTTACTACAAGATTTATTATCAGCCATTTGCTGATAAACCTTTCGAGCTGATTGACTCAGTTTTTGCTCCAATTAGAACCTATTTACATGGCAATTTACTTAGATCTATCGCAGGCTGTTATGCCATTACTTCTGTGGATTCATCCTTAAATGAAAGTGAATTTAGCAATATTGTTTGTGTTGATAACTGTCCAGAATATACCTTACCAAATGTAATCAGCCCCAATAACGATGGCGCAAACGATTTCTTTGTTCCGTTTCCAGGATACAAGTTTGTTGATAAAATTGATTTAACCGTTTACAATCGTTGGGGGCAGCCTGTTTTCCAAACTACAGATCCGGCTATAAACTGGAATGGAAACCTGAATAATGGAGATCAGCCTGTGGCTGGAGGCATATATTACTACATTTGCAAGGTAGACTTTATTAGGTTTACAGGCATTCAGCAAGATGTTCTAAAAGGCAGTTTAACGGTAATTCGTTAACTAACAGTTTATTAAGAAATAAATTTTACATGTTTACAGGAATTATAGAAACAATGGGAATTGTAAAATCCATTGTTCAAGAGCAAGGAAATGTACATTTCACTATCCACTCACCCATATCATCTGAATTAAAAATAGACCAAAGTGTGGCGCATAATGGCGTTTGCTTAACGGTAACAGAATTGGGTGATGATTGGCACAAGGTTACCGCAATTTCGGAAACACTACAGAAAACCAACTTGGGTAAATGGCACGAAAACGATAAAATAAATCTAGAACGCTGCATGCCTGCAACTGGTCGTTTCGATGGACATATTGTGCAAGGCCATGTAGACCAAACAGGAGTCTGCACCAAAGTTGAAGAAGACAATGGAAGCTGGCGTTACTTTTTTTCTTATGTGGATGATGGGCACAATGTGACCGTACAAAAAGGCTCCATTTGCATAAATGGCGTAAGCTTAACGGTTGTAGATTCCGTTGAGAATACTTTTTCAGTGGCAATTATTCCTTACACCTACGAGCATACCAATTTCAAAGAATTAAAAGCCGGAAATGTTGTGAACCTAGAATTCGATATTATTGGCAAATATCTGGCTAGAATGCTGGCAAACTACAAAATTTAATCATGAAATTACCTGAAGACATAATTCCATTCCTCCAAGAATTAGGAGCAAACAACAGCAAAGAATGGTTCGACACTCAAAGAAAACGCTACGACCAAAATAGAGCAGATTTTACCCTTTTTGTTGATGAAATTTTATCGAAGCTCAAATCGGAAATCCCAGATTTAGAAGATTTAAAGGCCAAAGATTGCCTGTTTAGAATAAACCGAGATGTGCGATTTTCTCAAAATAAAGCTCCATATAAAACCAACTTCTCAGCCTATTTCCAAAAAGGAGGAAAAAAAGCTGCTGGTGGCGGTTTCTACCTCCACATTCAGCCAGATGCCTCATTTGTAGCTGCTGGAAATTGGATGCCGGAAGCACCTTTGCTCAAAAAAATAAGGCAAGAAATAGACTACGATTTTAAAAACTTCAAATCTATTGTGGAAAGCAAACAAATAATTAATGCTTTTGGCCCCATAAGCTTAGAAGATAAATTAAGCCGCCCGCCAAAAGATTATGATGCAGAAAATCCTGCGGTAGAATACCTGAAGCTCAAAAGTTTTGTTTTTAGTACCCCAATTTCTGATTCCGTTTTACATTCCGAGGATTTCTCTACACTAATGGTTGAGAAGTTTATTACCGCCAAAGATTTTATTGAGTTTGTAAATGCCGCTTTGGAGTAGGGGGCAAAAGGTAATCTTGTGAATGTTTTCAGTGGCTTCATGTATATTTTAGAATGTTCAAATGGTGCTTTTTATGTGGGTAGCACCTTTAATTTAGAACTTCGTCTTCAACAACATCAAAATGGTGAAGGTGCAAATTATACAAGAAAACATCTTCCTGTAAAATTGGTTTACTTCGAAGAATTCAATGAAATTGGGCAAGCTTTTTACAGAGAACAACAAATAAAAGGTTGGAGTAGGAAAAAGAAACCTGCGTTAATTGAAGGTAGATTTTCAGAATTGCCAGTACTTTCAAAGAGTAAACCTGAAAAATAATTTCAGAATCCCGGTCGTTGAGCCCGTCGAAACGTTAGGGCATGGACAATAATTTCAGAAACACGGTCGTTGAGCCCGTCGAAACGTTAGGGTTTCTGAAATTATTGTCCGATAAATTTAAACCTTACGAATCGGCCACTTCGACTGGGCTCAGTGACCAGTTCTGTTTGTGCTAGCTTAAAAGGACTCTTAGAAATGCTTGTCATGTTGAGAAATCTTTGAATCATCTAGAAATTGTATTTATCAAAAGGAAATAAAAAAGCTTTACTCCGATCTTCTAAAATTTTAAAAACTCAAAAACTCAACTCAAAACCTATCTTTGCAAAAAAACTAAAGGATGAAATTTTTTATAGATACAGCCAATCTTGCTCAAATTAAAGAAGCACAAGACTTAGGCATTTTAGATGGCGTTACTACCAACCCATCGCTTATGGCGAAAGAAGGCATTAAAGGCGATGAAGCAGTTTTTGCTCATTATAAAGCCATTTGCGATATTGTAGATAATAACGTTTCTGCTGAAGTTATTTCCACAGATCTTGAAGGTATGATTCGTGAAGGCGATCTGCTTGCTCAAATTGATGAGAAAATAGTAGTGAAAATCCCCATGACCAAAGATGGAATTAAAGCCATTAGCTATTTCAAGAAAAAAGGAATTCGTACAAATTGTACTTTAATATTCTCGGCTGGACAGGCATTAATTGCTGCAAAAGCTGGTGCAAGCTATGTTTCTCCATTCATTGGTAGACTAGACGATATCTCTTTCGATGGAATGGATTTGATTGACCAAATTGTACACATTTTCAATCTCCACGGTATCGAAACCGAAGTTTTAGCAGCTTCTGTAAGAAACAATCTCCACATTGTAAAATGTGCTGAAGCAGGTGCAGATATCGTTACCACTCCCCTTTCTGCCATTTTAGGTTTGCTAAATCATCCTTTAACAGACAAAGGTTTGGCACAATTTCTTGCAGACCATGCAAAACTAAACGGATAATTTTACCCCTTTTCTACAAAGCCGCAACCTAAACATTGCGGCTTTTTTTGCACCAAAAAAGTGGTTTAATGGTTAATACAGAAAGTACAATGCAAAAAATTCAGGCGCCTGTAACTGGAATGAGTTGTTCTGCTTGCGCCATTACCTTAAGCAAAGGTTTGGAAAACCTTGAAGGAGTTTCCGAAATTCAGGTAAATTATGCAACTGAAACTGCCAATATCGCTTTCGATCCAGAAAAAACAGACCTAAACAAAATCCAAAAAGAGGTAGAAAGTCTAGGTTACGGACTCGATTTTACCGAATACACACGAGCAGAAAAAAGTAAAAAAGCTGCTTTAGAGTTACAAAAAGCGAAACAACGTGCCATTGGTTCTATGGTTATTGGCGCCATCGTAATGGTTCTAAGTATGGCATTTATGGATTTACAATGGTCTAATTATTCCATGCTTATCCTCACAGGAGTTTTATTAAGCACTTTTGGTAGTGGCTTCTTCACCAGATCATTCAAACAAATAAAAAAAGGCAGCACCACCATGGATACCTTAGTCGCTTTAAGCGCAGGTGCTGCTTTCCTATTTTCTGCATTCGCCACTTTATTCCCTTCTGTTTTTCATGAGAATGGAATGCATCCGCATGTGTATTTTGAAGCGGCGGCCATGGTGCCAGCATTTATTTTACTTGGCAAATGGCTTGAGGTGAAATCGAAAGCAACAGCTGGAGAGGCTATTAAAAATCTGTTGCAACAGCAACCAGAATTTGCAAAACTTATAATTGATAATCAGGTAGTTAATACCCCAATAAACCAGATTAAAACAGGAGATATAATTGCAGTTTATGCTGGAGATGTAATTCCTGTTGATGGGAAAATTATTTCGGGTAGCAGCTATGTAGACGAAAGTTTTTTTAACGGAGAAGCCTTACCTATCTATAAAGAGGAATCGCACAAGGTGCTGGCTGGAGCGAAAAACTTAGATGGAACTTTGCACATTTCAACAAGTAATGTTGGCAGCAATTCTAGCCTTGGTAAAATAATGCGCTTTATCGAAGATGCTCAGGGAAGTAAAGCCCCCATACAACAACTTGCAGATAAAATTGCGGCTGTTTTTGTACCCATTATTTTAGGAATTGCAATCTTAACCTTTGTGGTTTGGTATTTCAGCGGAGTCGACGATGCACTTTTCAAAGGGTTTGTGGCCACCATTACGGTACTCGCAATTGCTTGTCCGTGTGCTTTGGGCTTGGCAACTCCAACTGCTTTGATGGTTGGCATGGGCAGAGCGGCAAACATGGGGATATTAATAAGAGATGCTAAAAGTTTGGAGATTGCGCACAAAACCAATGTAGTTGTTTTCGATAAAACTGGAACACTTACAGAGGGAAAACCTGCGATTAGCCGGCATATTTGGCACGCTGATGAAACAGAATTTGCACCCATACTTTTGGCAATGCAGCAAAACAGCGTCCACCCGCTTTCAATTGCTTTGGTTAAGTTTATGGAGAGGAAACACACAGCAATTAAGCTTCCATTTGTAAGTACCATTCCTGGAAAAGGAATGAAAAGCAAATATCAGGGCAAAACTTACTATGCTGGTTCTGAAGTACTTGCCAAATTAACACTTCCTAATGTTGTTATTGAGGATGAACATACTGCCATACATTTCTTCAGTTCCGATGAAATACTGGCCAGCTTTTATTTTAAGGATACTCTGAAAAAAGATGCAGCTGAGGCCATATCTAAGTTATCGAAAAGCGGAATAAAATCGATTATTTTAAGTGGCGATCCCGCTTTGAAGCAGGAAAAAGAGTTTCTAAAATTGGGAATTTCAGAATACCACGGAGGGAAATCACCCGAAGAAAAATTAAATTTTCTACGCCAGCTAAAACAAGCAGAAAAAACTGTAACCATGGTGGGCGATGGAATTAATGATGCAGCAGCCTTGGCCGAGGCAGATTTAGGCATTGCCATGGGCAGTGGAGCAGATGTTGCAAAAGAAGCAGCGGCGGTAGTAATAAGTGCCTCAAACCCATTAAAAGTTTACCAAACCATCGGTTTAAGCAGTGCCACAGTTAAAACGATAAAACAGAACCTGTTTTGGGCATTTATTTATAACCTAATTGGTGTGCCAATTGCAGCAGGAGTTTTATATCCTATAAATGGATTTATGTTAGATCCCATGTTTGCTGGTGCAGCTATGGCTTTGAGCTCTATTTCCGTGGTATTAAATAGTTTACGTCTAAAAAACAAAAGCATATAAGAAAATAGCCTAAGTTAATTTCTTTTAATTTCTAAGTGCAAAACATATTGTACTTTCAAGAAAATGTAAAATTATGCTGCTTTTAGCTTAAATTTAGGGCTTAATTAAATAAGTTATGGGGAGAATTGGAAATTTAGTGCTTGCGCTTTGCCTTTTATTAGGTGTAAACCAGCACGCCAATGCACAAGAGGTGTATATAATAAAGCTAAAAATTGGATCTATTCCAGTTTCTGAACGATCAGGTTTAGAAAACTCAATTGAAGGTGATGAAATAGTTAATGGGCATTATTATCGCTATGCCTTTTTTAAACATTTACCTTCTGCTAAGGAAAGAACTAAAATTTCAGAATTTGGAATTTCTTTTCTTGAGTTTGTTCAAACAAATGCTTATTTACTTCAAATTCCTGTTGGGGTTAGCCCTCAAGAATTAGGAAAACTTGGAATAAGCGCCTTAACCACAGTAAATGCTGAGTTTAAATGTACGCCAGATTTAGTTGGCTTTAACCCGCCATCTTGGGCAAAAATTGGAGATAGAACAAAAGTAAATGTTTTGGTTCACGATTTAATTTCGCATGATGCTGCAAAAAATCAGTTCAAAATTTTGGGTGGAATTGTAGACGAATTAGAAAGTGATGAACATGTTATTACCATAAGCATTCCAACAAAAAGCCTATTAGAACTCGCAGCTTTACCTTTTGTTCGATTTGTAGAGCCGATAAGCCCACCAAATGAGCCAGAAAACTTACCAGGACTAACCAACCATAGAGCCAATTTAGCATGGTCGCCTTTATCAAACGGTTACAGATTTAACGGCTCAGGAATGGTAGTTGGCATGGGCGATGATGGTAGAATTGGCCCTCATATAGATTACAAAGGAAGAGATATACAAAGTGGCGTAACCTCAAACAATGGCAACCACGGCGACCATGTTGGTGGCACCATTTTCGGAGGTGGAAACCTTGATCCAAGAGCAAGAGGCATGGCTTGGGGATCTACCCTTAGAGTTTTTCAATATAATGGTGGGTTAGCCTACACCTCCGTAAGTTATGCTGTTGACCAGATGCGCATTATGAATTCTTCTTATTCTGATGGATGCAATGCTGGTTATACAACTAGAGCAAGAAATGTGGATGAACAGCAAATTGCATTAGACGAATTGCTTCACGTTTTTTCAGCAGGAAATAATGGAACGAGTAATTGCAATTATGGTGCTGGAAATGTCTGGGGAAATATTACAGGTGGACACAAAGTTGGAAAAAACTGCATTACAGTATCCAACATCACCAACACAAGCGTAGCAAATGCATCTTCAAGTAGAGGTCCTGCCGAAGACGGAAGGCTTAAACCAGAAATTTCTGCAGTTGGCACAAATGTTTATTCTACGGTAGAAGGAAATAACTATGATACCTACACCGGAACCTCTATGTCTGCCCCGGGCATTGCTGGTTGCCTTGCATTGATTTACGAAGCCTACAAATCTTTCAACAATAATCAAGCGCCAAAAGGAGCTTTGGCAAAAGCCTTGCTTTTAAATTCTGCTGATGATATAGGAACTCCTGGACCAGATTTTATATATGGTTATGGACAAGTAAATGTTGGTAAGACCATTCAAAACATTGAAAATAATAGGTTCTTAATAGATTCAGTTGATGGCGGATTTACCAAAACGCATTCAATTACCGTTCCTTCAGGAACAAAACGTTTAAAAGCAATGCTCTACTGGGCTGATGTAGCTGCTTCAACCAGCGCACTAAATGCCTTGGTTAACGATTTAGATTTATCAGTTAGAAATCCTCAATTAGTGAATTTCCAACCCTTGGTACTAGATCCTACACCTTCGGCGGCTGCGCTTTCAGCTCCTGCAGTTCCAGGAAGAGATTCACTAAACAACTCTGAGCAAGTGGTAATTGAAAACCCTTCTGCTGGAATATATACGGTTACGGTTAATGGATTTTCAGTTCCTTTTGGGCCACAACGATATTATTTGGTTTGGGATTTTGAGCAGCCGACCATTAGACTAACCTACCCTCAAGGAAAAGAAGGTTTTATACCAGGAATTACAGAAATTATCAGATGGGATGCAGGCATAGACACTGGAACTGTAGCAGTAGAATACTCAACAGATAATGGAACAACTTGGTTAAATATCGGAACAGCTCCTGTAAATCAACGTTTTATCAATTGGGCAGTACCTAATACTGTTACAGCTGCTGCTAAAGTTAGGGTAAGTAATGGCACAATTTCATCGTCTAACAATGTTAATTTCACCATTGTACAAGTGCCTACCAACCTACAAGTTACTAAATCTTGCATCGATTCTATTACCTTAACTTGGAATACCGTACCAGGTGCATCTGGATATGAAATAAGTGCCCTCGGTCAATTTTATATGGATTCGGTTGGCAGAACAAATAATACAAGTATAACCTTAGCAGGTTTTTCTGCTTCTCAAATGCATTATTTCGCCATTAGAGCTATAGTAGATGAAACTGGAATTGGCCATCGCTCTGTAGCAATTAGAAAAGACCCAGGATTAATAAACTGCGCTGCCAATATAGATTTAGCAGTTGAAAAAATACTCAGTCCAAGAAATGGATTAACTCCTTCGTGCATGGCTGGCCCCTTTAAAGTAAAGGTTCGCTTAAGAAACGAAGGGCTACAACCAATATCCAACTTCTCAGTTACTGTAACGCAAAACACAAACGCACTCTTTACAGAAACAATTACAAATACCTTACAACCAGGCGATTCGCTCGATTATACCTTCAACCAAACCATTGCTACGCCAATTTCTGGGGCAAATATTTCAGTAATTAGTTCATTGAGTACCGATTTATACAGTCTAAACGATACCAGTACTATTCGATTTGTCCGTATTACTAGACCTAGCATTTCAGCACCTAATATTACGGATTTCGAAACCCTAACCAATTCTTCTGTTTTAGGCTGTAGTACGGTGGTAAATATTACCAGTTCGGGTTGGTTAAACGAGGCAAATGAAACCTATGATGATATAGACTGGAGAGTGAATTCGGGTACAACCCCTACTATTTTAACTGGACCAACCTCTGGTTATAATGGCACCAACAAATATGTGTATATAGAAGCCAACCTATGTTACGGAAGAACTGCAAACTTAGCATCTCGATGCATTCAAGTACCCAGCGGAACTCCTTTCGAATTCCGTTTTGCATACCATCAATATGGCATGAATCAAGGACCGTTAAGTGTAGATCTTTTAGTTGATGGCGAGTTCTTTGAAGATTTTGCTGGACCATTTACTGGCGACGACAGCACTTGGCAGTTGGAAACCATACCACTCACTCAGTTCGCTGGAAAAACCATACAGATAATTTTGCGAGGAACAACTGGATTTGGTAATTTTTCAGATTTAGCGGTTGATGAACTTCAGTTCGATTTTCCATTAAGTGCTGAACAAGGAATTACCAATGCAAATTTCCAAGTTTATCCTAATCCAACTGAAGGAACTGTTTTCTTGAAAAGAAACGATACTAATTTGAATAATCCTTTGGTTGTTCGAGTAATGGATTTAACAGGAAGAACCCTGAATACCATTAACTGGACAAACAATCAAACTACTGAAATAGATCTAAGTAGTTATTCGGCTGGGATATACCTAATTGAAGTTAGTGGATTAGGAAAAGCATATTTCAAGATTCAACGTCAATAGTTGAGTAAGACCCGTCAACCGGAGTTCTAATGCAATCCATTGTAGCTAGTACTCCGGTTTTTTGTTTAATCTTATTGTTCAACTTGTAGGAACCTCATCACCCACATTAAACATTTTCTTTAACTTTACCGAAATGATTGCAGCAGAACTTAAGG
>DAIRTB010000005.1:0-17501 GCA_036804105.1 Bacteroidota bacterium
AACATTGCCTACAAAAACAACAACAAACACAGTCCCAAAAGTAGCCAAAACTTCGTGCAACGGATTCTAAATAGGCTTTGTTATCGGCCATGTCGTTGTAATCTGGAAATGTGCGTTGAGCCGCTATGTAAGTTAAAGCCACAATACTTGCCCAAGGATTCATCGCCTCTTTGTCCCAAGCCATTTTCATAACTCTGTGGAAACTCATTGCCGAAATATCTAAGGTCTTGTGGTAGAAATCGTAATTTACATCGGTATAATGTCTGCCTTTACGCACGTTTGGCGACATGCCAATAGAATGGAGGATAAAGTCGAATTTACCGCCCAAAATCTCAGCAGATTTGTCGAAAAGTAAGGTTAAATCTGCATCACTTGTAGCATCTGCAGGTATAATTTCTGCATTACATTTAGCACCAAGCTCATTTATTTCGCCCATTCTAAGTGCAATTGGGGCATTTGTTAGGGTAAAAACAGCGCCTTCAGCATGTGCAATTTCTGCAACTTTCCATGCGATAGAGTCTTTATTCAAGGCTCCGAAAATGATTCCTTTTTTACCTTCTAGTAGTCCTTTGGCCATATTTTTATGAATTTTGGGTGTGAAAATACAATTATTCTGCCATTAAATCTTTTGCATTCGCAATGGCATTTTCGCTAGGGTTATCGCCACTCAGCATCTGCGCTAAATGGAAGGTGCGCTCGTTAGGATTTAGCTGCTTAATCTTACTCGCCGCAACATCTTCGTCTGGCGATTTATAAACAAACAAATGATGATTGGCTTTTGCAGCAACTTGAGGTAAATGGCTGATGGCAATAATCTGCATTTCCTTCGCCATTTTGCGCATCAAGTTACCCACTTTATTGGCTACTTCGCCAGAAATTCCGGTGTCAATTTCATCGAAAATAAGGGCTGGAAGAGCCATTTGTCCAGCTAAAAGTGCTTTAACGCATAGCATTACACGAGAAAGCTCACCTCCAGAAGCAACCTTTCCAATTTCAACAGGGGTGCTTCCTTTATTGGCTGCAAAAAGGAAACTGATCTGGTCGAAACCATTTTTTCCTGCTCTAATCTCTGTGTTTTTTTGGTTGCTTACAATGATTTTTGCATCTGGCAAACCAACTTCTTCGAAACTATTTTGAAGCTTATTTTCCATTTCTTTGAAGATGGAAATCCGCTTTTCGCTTAACTGATTTGCCAAAACATCCACTTCTTGTTTACCCAATTGCAATTGTTTTTTCAGCTTCTCGAGTTCAATTTGCTGACTGCTTGTATCTTCGAAACCTGCGGTTAATTGCGCTTGCAGGTCAATTAGTTCGCCAAGATTTAAGGCTTTGTGTTTCTGCAACAACTTATACAATCCACTTAATCGATCTTGTAATTCTGAAATTCTAGCAGCATCATATTGTACTTGCTGATCTTCGGCCTGCGCTTCTCGAGACAATTCTTTCAGTTCAATAAGCACCGCATTTAATCGCTCCACCCAATCGTTTGCTGGAGAAAAAACCTTTTGAATGCTCTGTAATTGCTGAATAGAAATTTTTAGTGTTGCTAAAATAGCTGTATCGTTAACTTCAAGTAACTCGTATAAAGTATTGATTTTCTGCTTGATGTCTTCTGCATTATTTAGCTGATCAAGTTCCTTTTCAATATCGTTAAGCTCATTAGCGTCGTTCAGATTTGCTTGAATCAGTTCTTGCAATAAAAACTGTTGGTAATCTACTTCTTTGCTTTTTGCAGCTAAAATATTTTCTAACTCGGTCTGCTTTTGCTTGAGTTTTTTAATTTGCTCAACCTTGGTTTGTAAATTATTTGCTTCAACAATTGTGTGCGCAAAAGTGTCAATTACTTCCAATTGGAATTCAGGACTATTTAATTGGAGCGTTTGATGCTGAGAAATTACATCAATTAATTGTTCTGCCAACGCCTTTAAAACTGTGATATTCACAGGTGTATCGTTTATAAAAGCTCTTGACTTTCCGTTGGCTGCGATCTCTCTTCTTAGAATGGTTTCGTCTTCGAAATCGAGTTCGTTATCCTCAAAAAAAGTTTTAAAATTGGCCGATAAGATGCTGAATTTTGCTTCCACCACGCATTTGTTGGTTGGATTGGTAAGCAATCTTGCATCTGCTCGTGCACCCAATACCAAAGAAAGTGCTCCAATTAAAATAGATTTCCCTGCACCAGTTTCTCCTGTTATGATATTAAAACCAGGGGTAAAGCCAATTTCCGCTTGTTTAATTAAAGCATAGTTAGAAATAGTTAGGCTTTTGAGCATTTTTTTTGGGGGATGATTTTTAGCGTTCTTCTTAAAAATTTTTTATGATGACAAGATCTCTGATAACAGAAGGTTGTCTTCGTTAATTTTTTTCTTTTTGGTGATGGATGTTTTGAAATCTGTGTAGACAATTTTGTTGTTCACAATTCCTGCCATTACATTCGATTGGCCTTCCATTAAACCCATTACTGCTGCATGACCAAGTCTAGAGCCTAGAATTCGGTCGATAGCTGTTGGAGATCCACCTCTTTGAATATGCCCTAGAACAGTTACACGCACATCGTATTCGGGGTGGTAGCCTTTTATCATATCACCAATTTGGTATCCGCCTCCAGTTTCTTCGCCTTCTGCAACCACAATTATGTTTGAACGTTTACCAGAATTGCTATTTTTCTTTAGCAATTTCAACAAGTATTCTATGTCTTTATCTGATTCAGGAACCAAAATAGATTCTGCACCGCAACTTAAACCAACATCGGCAGCAATATAACCCGAATCTCTGCCCATAACTTCAACAACAAATAATCGGTTGTGCGAATCGGCTGTATCTCTAATCTTATCTATTGCTTCCACGGCGGTATTTACGGCTGTATCGAAACCAAGCGTAAAATCTGTTCCGTATAAATCGTTGTCTATGGTGCCAGCAATACCAACAGTTGGTATTCCATGTTCTTTATGGAAAACCATTCCGCCGGTAAAAGTACCGTTACCGCCAATAGCTACTAAACCATCAATGCCTAAATTTCTAAGGTTTTCTGCTGCCTTAATTCGGCCTTCAACCGTTGTAAATGCCTTAGATCTAGCAGTTTTAAGAATAGTCCCACCATGTTGTATGATGTTGGAAACCGATCTGCGATCCATCTCAATGTAATCGTTTTCGATTAATCCATTATATCCACGCATAAAACCAATCACTTCAATATTGTAATAAATGGCCGATCTTACCACTGAGCGAATTGCGGCATTCATTCCTGGAGAATCTCCTCCAGAGGTTATAAGCCCAATCTTTTTTATGTTTGCAGGATTGTTTTGATTGTTTTCCATTTGGCAAATATACGTTGAGGCTAAAATAATGATGTATTAAGTTATGCTCAAAGTTGATTAAAAATTAAGGGGAAATGATATTTACAAATACTTTCAATTAAAAGAAGCAATTTATTAATTAACTTCGCAGCAAACCTGATTTCGATTATGAGTTTATACGAAAAACATAAAGTTATACTAGAACGAGCTATTGAAGCTAACAAAGCACGTACTTTTTTTGCCCAATATCCAGAAAATCCTAAAGCCTACAGCGAAGATGCTGCTACAGCTGGTCTTAGTGCTTTTCACAAACAAATGAATTCAGATTTTACTGAATTATTGCAAGATCAACCTTTACGTTTCGAAGGCGAAGAAGTTTCTCCTTATTTACAATTGGGTTTGGGCATAAAATATCCCGTTTTTGCTGATAAAATTTTAGTTCTTAAAGCTACTAATGCTAAGAAATCTTGGGCAAATACAAGTCCAAACGAAAGAGCAGGTATATTAATAGAAACTTTAGAGCAGGTTAAAGAAAGATTTTTCGAGATTGCACATGCAACCATGCACACCACAGGTCAATCTTTTATGATGAGCTTTCAGGCATCAGGCCCCCATGCCAACGACCGTGCATTAGAGGCAATAGCAATGGGTTATGAAGAAATTACTCGTTTCCCGAGCGAAGTTGTTTGGGATAAGCCAATGGGTAAATTCAATATTGTAGTAAACAAAAAATGGAAGCCAGTGCCAAAAGGAGTTGGTTTGGTTATTGGTTGCTCGACCTTCCCAACTTGGAATACGTTACCAGGCGTTTATGCCAATTTAATAACTGGAAATCCGGTAATTGTAAAGCCACATTCAAAAGCGATTTTACCAATTGCAATTGTGGTTGCAGAAATTCAAAAAGTATTGAACGAGCAAGGTTACGATCCAAACATCATCCAATTAGCCGTGGACAGCAGCAAGTTTCCAATTACAAAGGAATTGGTGGCTCACCCAGATGTTAAATTAATAGACTACACAGGAAACTCGATTTTCGGTAACTGGTTAGAAACACAAACCATTTTCGGCAAAACAGTTTTTACGGAAAAAGCGGGTGTAAACTCGGTAATCTTAGATAGCACCTCAGATTTTAAGGCGATGATGGCGAATCTTTCGTTCTCTGTTTCATTATATAGCGGACAAATGTGTACAGCGCCACAGAATTTCTTCATTCCAGAGATTGGAATTGAAACAGAAAATGGTCACCTATCTTTCGATGAAGTGTGCCAAGCTTTTGTTGATGCAGTAAAAGGCATCGCCGAAAACCCAAAAATGGGCCCTGGCGTTTTAGCCGCTATTCAGAATGATGCAACGCTTGCTAGAGTTTCAGAAAGCAAGACTTTAGTTGGTGCAATTGTGATTTTAGAAAGTGCAGCCGTTGCAAATCCAGAATTTCCTGAGGCCCGCACTGCAAGCCCAACCGTTTTAGTAGTTGATGCTTCAAATAAAGATACCTTCGCTAAGGAACTTTTCGGTCCGATTGTTTTATTGGTAAAAACCAAAAACACAGAAGAATCTGTTAAGTTGGCAAAAGAAATGGCCTTAACCCACGGAGCAATATCATGCGCAGCATATTCAACCAACAACAAGGTTATTTCTTTTATTGGCGATGAAATGGCTGAAGCATTTACTCCAGTAAGTTTCAACCTAACAGGAGGAATTTTTGTAAATCAGAATGCTGCATTTTCAGATTTCCACGTAACAGGAGGGAACCCAGCAGGTAATGCAAGTTTTACCGACAGCGGTTTTGTTAGCAAACGATTCGTTTGGGTTGGTCATAGATATATTCAAGGTTAATTATAAGTTTTTTAATGGGCAATTACGATTCGGGTGATCTAGAAGAACAATCTGGCGCAGAAAACGAAAGAGAAAGTAGAATTCAAGAAGCAGGCTCATCCTCTCAAAGTAAGATTGGTAGAGATAGTAAAAGAAGGGTTAAGACAAGAACTAGTGCCAGCACTTCAGAATTGGGTTATGGTTATTTCTTCACCATCACTTTTATTTCCACAGTTTTCTTTGTTTATGCTTATTTCTTAACTTTTTTTGCCGATTTAGGCATTTCTTACCTAGTAGCGAAGTATTACAAAATGCCATTTCTTCTAAATGGTGCCGGTTTTTTTGACTTACCAAGTATTCATCCCATCGCATTTACCTTAGCAGCACCTCTTTTAATTGGTGGTTTAGCTTATTTCTTTAGCGAATCTGGTGCAGGTAAAAGCATTCTAAAAGGTCAATTTAGACTGTTTAGTTACTGGTTAATGGTAATGGCCTTTAACCGATTTGCAGGAGGCTTAATCGTAAAAAAAGTAATATTAGACGAGGGCGGTAGCCTCTTTAATATTTCAGATCAATATAGTATAATACCAAGATTATTGGTTTTGCTAGGGTTTTTCCCACTTATTGTATTCTTTACTAAGGGTTTAACTAGAAATTTCTTAAAATCTGCACCCAATTCATTGTTGGTACTTAAGAAAAATCGGATGAAATACTTCATTTTTGGTGGAGTAGGGCCAGTGTTTATAGGAACCATACTTATTCTTGCGGGTTATTTTCCATACATGAATATCAACGAATTTTTGATTTGCGTGTTTCCGTTCCTGTATTATTTCGCCATGGTTTATCATTCGGAAACTCGTTATAAAAGCTTCAAGTTTGAACACACTAGAAAAATCCACCTAAAATTTAAATGGGCTACCTTTGGTTTATTGTTTTTAACCTTGGGATTTGTTAGGTATTTGGCTACCATGGTAAATATTACTCTTTAGGTCAATTTTCCTCAACTTTTGCCGCTAATAATTGTATTCATAGAGCATGATTAAACACTTAAACTTATCTGTTTCGGAAATAGACCGACCAACATCAGATTCTATTGTAATCTATTTTAACGATCATACAGGCACCATCAAGCACTTTTTCCCAGGGCAATTTTTAACAATTGATGCGCCCATTGAAGGTAAGAAAGCTAGACGTTCTTATTCCATATGTACTAGTCCTTCAGAATTACCAAAGATTGGAGTTTGCGTAAAACGAGTAGAAGGCGGTCTAGTTTCGAATTTCTTTCTTAAGGAACTTAAAGTAGGCGATACCCTTGAAGTTTTAGAACCCTATGGAAATTTCAGTTGTAATACCCAAGCACCTAATTTACCTACTTTAGTTCTTTTTGCTGCAGGTTCCGGAATTACCCCAATTTTTTCAATTCTAAAATCGGCTTTAGAAAATCCTTGTGGAAACAAGATTGTGTTGATTTACAGCAATCGTAATGAATCTAGCATTATTTTTAAAAGTCAGTTAGATGTGTTGGTAGCCAAGCATCCGAATAGATTAAAAGTAATTCATTTGCTTTCGAAAAACGAATCTAATTACAAAGCTGTTCCGGGAAGAATTACCAGGACTTTAACCGCTGATCTAGTTCGATACGAGAATTTACATAATATTTCATCTGTAAACTATTACATCTGCGGTCCTGAGGGAATGATGACAGAAGTAATAAAAGGTTTACAAGATTTGGGTATTCCGAACGATCGGATTCATAAAGAAAGTTTTGTGAGCGCAACTTCAAATGCAGCTGCACCTACAGCACCACCAAGCATTATGGTTGGCGATGACGATTTTCATGAGATCACCGTACGCTTCGAAGGTAGAGACCATAAAGTAAAAGTAGAAGCAGGTCAATACATTCTAGATGCCTGTCTAGATGCTGGTCTAGATTTACCTTATGCATGCCAATCTGGAATTTGCGGTATGTGCCGAGCTGTAAAATTAGAGGGTGAAATGAGTATAGACGAGCAAGAAGCCATATCCGATGCAGAAATAGATTCGGGCGCATGTTTAACCTGCGTTGGTAAACCGTTAAGCAACAATTTGCTTATTGATTACGATCGGTAGACTAATTGAAAATTGAGAGTTGAAAATTGAGAATAATTGATAATTTTAAATTACATTTTACTTATCAAAGTGAGTTTTTGTCTGGGAAATTATATTTATTTAATTTCAAGATTTGCTTAATTGCGCTTTTATTCAGTCGAGCTTCCTGTTATGCAAAAGGAGATAAACTATTAAAAAGCATTTCTTGCGCATAAATAGCTTCTACTTTGCTTCTAAGGAGATTCAAAATAGCATTTACTCGAAATTTATTTTAT
Organism: Bacteroidota bacterium; assembly: GCA_036804105.1. Taxonomy (GTDB): domain Bacteria; phylum Bacteroidota; class Bacteroidia; order UBA7662; family DAIRTB01; genus DAIRTB01. The sequence goes on from DAIRTB010000005.1 coordinate 7,475, forward strand.
CCAGAGTACAGAAAAAGGAATAAAGCTTTTATGGTATATTCGAGATTTAAAAATCAAATTCAATAATGAATGAAACTTGTTTAACTCGAATTTGTAAATAAATGGAAATAAAGCATCTCGTTTTCGGGCTTTTCCTTTTACTTAGCAATTGTGCAAATGCACAGTTTAGTGTTGGTATTTCAATTAGTGGGATTGGATATCACCCCAAATTAGAGAAAAATAGAAACCATGAATTTTATAAATGGAAGGTAGATAAAAAAGGAAAATTTGTGGGTTATGCAGCGGTAACCTTTTTTGTCTCCTATAGATTAAATGATTATTTCGGAGCCAAGCTAATGCAATCCCTAGTTTTTAGCGATTGCGCTGGACAGTTTGCTGGAATTACTCATTTTGGCCTAGATTTTCACGATGATATAATTGGTTGGGAAAATAAGAAAACTCAGCTAAGCGCATCACTAGGGCCATTCTGGTATTACAGAAAGAATTGGAACAAAATGCCTAATTATCAGAATGACCCAGATTTTATTAAACCATCTAAAAACAGCAAATGGGAGACCAAGTTTGTTTGGCACGGTGGTCAAATAGAATATGCACAATATCTGAACGAGCAAGAAGCAGTTACCCTGAACTTTTTACCTGGTTATCCTTATCTATATACATTTGGGGTAGGGATGAAAAGAACGTACTAAAGGTATAGATTTGCCTTGAATATCATGTTATTGAGTTATTTCCTTTACTTTTCGTCCTTAAATCTCCTAAAACGAAAAAAAGCACCTTCATTTTTAAAAGGTGCTTTTTTTGGAATTATTTGTAGTTTACTTTTTCAAGTACATTACTTCTTTTACTGCCTTAATTAGTTTGGCAACATCTGGAAGGTAAGCGTTTACCAATGGCAATGCATATGGCATAGGAACATCTGTTCCATTAACTCTTAAAACTGGAGCGTCAAGATAATCGAATGCATCTTTTTGAACTCTAAAGGCAATCTCCGAGGAGATAGAGGCAAATGGCCATGACTCATCAATTACTACCAAACGATTGGTTTTCTTTACCGATTTCAAAATGGTTGCATGGTCCATGGGTCTGATGGTTCTAAGGTCGATAACTTCAGCAGAGATGCCTTCATTAGCTAATTCTTCTGCTGCAGCTAAGGCTACTTTCATCATCTTATTATATGAAACCAACGTAACATCTGTTCCTTCACGTTTAACATCTGCCAAGCCAATTGGGATTAAATATTCTTCTTCTGGAACATTACCTTTATCGCCATACATCTGCTCAGATTCCATAAAAATAACGGGATCGTTATCTCTTATGGCTGATTTCAATAAGCCTTTAGCATCGTATGGATTAGAAACCGAAACCACTTTTAAACCTGGGCAATTCGCATACCAGCTCTCAAAAACTTGTGAGTGTTGCGCACCTAAAGTTCCAGCCGAACCACTTGGTCCTCTAAAAACCATGGGAACATTAAATTGTCCGCCCGACATAGAATAAATCTTGGCAGCTGCATTTATTACCTGGTCAATGGCTACTAAAGAGAAATTGAAAGTCATAAACTCAATAATGGGTCTAAGTCCATTCATGGCCGCACCCACGCCAATTCCTGCGAAACCAAGTTCTGCAATAGGAGTGTCAATAACACGTTTTGCGCCAAATTGCTCTAACATGCCCTGACTAACTTTGTATGCACCGTTATATTCAGCTACTTCTTCGCCCATTAAAAAAACGGATTCGTCACGTAACATTTCTTCTATCATGGCCTCACGAAGCGCCTCACGAAATTGTATCTCTCTCATTTGATGTTCTCAAAATAAATTTGTGCAATTATAAGCATAAAAAGCTAAAATCTATCCCTGTGGTTTAGGTTTTGCACCCTTTGGCATTAAGGGCCTTATTTCTACATCTACAGTTAAAAAATTAGGGTGCGATTCCAGTAATTGCTTCAACATTATGGCCACATCTTCAGGCTGCATCATGTTTGTGGTGTTGCTTACGCCTTTCACTTCATCAAAGAAATTAGTTGCCACTGAACCTGGATATACACAACTTACTTTTATGCCGTCTTCTCTAAGTTCTTTGTAAAGTGAATGAGAAATTCCTCTTACTGCATGTTTGGTAGCGCAATAACCACTTCCGCCAACAATGCCATCCAGTCCAGCAATAGACGAAATGTTGATAATATGTCCAGCTTGCTGGGTTTTTAAATAAGGAACAACTGCTCTGGTACAGTACATTAATCCATGAACATTGGTATCGAACATGCTGAGCCATTGTTGGTCGTCAATTTCTTCTAAGGTGCCGAAATGGCCAAATCCTGCATTGTTAACCAATCCGAAAATGTTGGTGCCTAAGAGATTTACCGTTTCAGAAATAGCCGATTTTACTTCTTCGAGCTTGGAAACATCACACGAAAAAAAATGAAAATTTGCATGTTCTATTTCTGGTTTATTTCTGCCCCAACCAGCCACAACAGCACCGTTTTCTACTAACAATTCTGCTAATGCACGGCCAATTCCTTTGCTTACTCCAGTGATTATAATGAGTTTATCTTGAATCATAAAGTCTTAACATCAACTTAAGAAAATGGTTCAGGGATAATTCCTATAGAAATTGCTTACTCTTTGTGTAAGTTGCTGGTAAATTGGTTTGGTAAATTCAACAAAAAGCGCCTGAGGAGCAGGAGGCATTAATTCAGAATTTTTGGTGATGGCCATTTGTGCTTTTGTAAGAGCTCTTTCATCTCCATTAAAAAACCCCCATTCGCAAGCCCAAGTAAATGTTCCGCTCAATTTGTCTTGCATTAGCAATCGATTAGAGTAACCATCGGTAATTCTAAGGTCTAATAAGCCACTAGAAACCAGCGTTTTACTTCTTGTAGTAAGTTTTGCTTTTACAGTTCCATAAACGCTAATGGTTGAATCTCCAATTTTTGTTGTACCCATAACCACACTGTCTTTAGAGAAGTCTTCAACTCTTTCTTGAAGCAGCGTTTGGCCAACAACAAAATCGTCGAATTGAAGGGTAACCACCTGATCTGGTGTGAAATTATAGCGCTTATATTCTTCTAATTGATAGAACCGAATGAGTTTGTTTGGATACAAGTTAGAAAGGTAGGTAATTACTTGGCTTTCGAAAAACTCGTTGCTCAACTCATAAGTTCTGCTGTTTATTGAAACTGGGTTTATTAATACCTTCAGTGTTGCAGCAAAACGAGCATCTTCTAAAAGTGTTGCTACATTTTTGTAACCTGGAACAAAACCCATCACCAATTCAAAATTCCTAAAAGCTAAAATTGCGTTTTCTCTGCCATTTGCTTTCAATAAATTTTCTCCTGTAACATAATGAAATTCAGCTGCATCTTGTCTTGCTCTGTTTTCTTCGTTGGTGTAAAACTGAGGTCTAGAAATTACTTGCATGCAACCTGGACAACGAGTTAACTCTTCTGCCATTTTGTTAAGATTGGTGTAAATACGCACTATTTCGCCCAAGTTTATTGGGTTATTTTGGCTTTCTAATATTTTAATCCTATCTAAACTTACCTTAACCGCACGTGGATAGGCACTGCTTAAAGCTTCCCCAGCTTTTTGGTTGTTTGGGGTTTGGCGTAAACGATTAATGGCTTGGTAAACGGCGCCTTCGTAATCGCCTCTTTTGTTTAGTCGTTTTCCAGATGAACAGGCATCTAAGATAAAAAGGCCTAGGAGCCCAATTATCAGCATTTTTAGGGATTTCATTGCTTTGATTTTTAATTCTGTTGTAAATATTGTGCCAGAATTAACAAATACAAAACTTAGAAGCTAATTTTATTTTTTCTTATAGATGATGTTATTCTGCTCCTATCAACAGAATAGCGTCTAAAGAAAAGAGCCCTTCTCATGCGAAAAGGGCTTTCTTTTTAAAAAAAATGGATGTCTACTTTTTAGTACGTTGAGAAGCCGTAAGCTGATCTCTTGCCGTTAGGGTAAACTCCTTCAATCAATATACCTTCACCATTTTCTTGCTCTTTTTTAATAAGCTCTTCAAATTGCTTGGTACTTTTAATGGTAATTTTATTTACTTTCAAGACAATAAAACCTTCTTTAACCCCAGATTCTGATAAGATTCCATTGGTAAGATTTTTAATTTTAACACCGCCATCTATCTTCAAACTTTCTCTTTCTGATTTTGAAGGAAGATCTATATCTGCACCAAGTAAACCTCTAAGGCTTTTAGAATTGCTACCTTCTGCTAAAGTAGTATTACTTCCAGTTGGGGTTTTAAGGGTTGCCGTAAACTCTTTTTCTTCGCCCTTTCTGTTTACCACAAGTTTAACTTTATCGCCAGGGCGTTTTCTGCTCACAATTTCTTGCAAGCCGGGAGAGTTGGTTACAATAATTCCATCAACACGAACAATTACGTCGCCTTTCTGAACGCCACTTTCTTCTGCTGCACTTTTAGCTGTTGAGAAATCTGCAACATAAACGCCATTGCTTACTTTAAGATTTTCATCGTTTGCAAGTTGCGCATCAACATCTCTAATTTGGATGCCCAAAATACCTCTTTGAACATTACCGAATTTCATTAAATCTTCAGCAATTTTTTTGGCCAAATTAACTGGAATTGCGAAAGAATAACCAGCATAACTTCCTGTTTGTGATGCTATTGCGGTGTTTATTCCTACTAATTCGCCTTTTACATTTATTAAAGCACCACCAGAGTTTCCTGGATTTACCGCAGCATCGGTCTGAATAAAAGATTCAATTGGCATGTCGCCACCTAAAATATTGATATTTCTACCTTTGGCACTTACAATTCCAGCTGTTACGGTAGAAGTAAGATTGAACGGATTTCCTACAGCTAAAACCCACTCGCCAACTTGAATTTCGTCGCTATTTCCATAAGCTAAGAAAGGTAGATCTTCTTTGGGTTCTATTTTAATTAATGCCAAATCCGAATTTTTGTCTGTGCCTACAATTGTTGCATTGTACGAACGCTTATCATTCAAGACAACCTCAATTTTGTTGGTATTTTCTACTACGTGGTTGTTGGTGAGAATATAACCATCAGCTGAAACAATTACACCAGAACCAGAAACATTCTGCGGACCTCTTTGTCCGAAAAAATCTCTAAACGGATCATATTCGTTAGACTTAGGTGTGTTTGATGAGCCGCCGAATACAGCTTTAATGTGAACAACAGATGGCAAACCAATTGCCGATGCGCTAATAAAATTTGGGTGCTCAACAATGTCGGTAGGATATTTGGCCAATTGAATGGTATTGGTTGGAGCATTAGAAATTACTCCAGATTTTAAATCTTGTTTTATACCATAATAAATTGCTCCCGCACCAATTGCGCCTCCGAGCAATGAAGCAATGATAAATCCTGCAATTTTTTTCATGTTTTACTGGTTTTTTTAGATGAAATTTGTCAATTATTATGCCGCTGCGGCTTAACAGGCAAATAACGAAAATTTTGTCAAAGCCATATGTTGCAAACAAAATTTTTATTAAAAGATGCCATTCCTCAGAAGATATAACAACAACGAATTAAAACGTATTATTGTTGATGTAAAAGTTAAAGAATTACCAAAAGTTTTCCAAGCTGTTTATATTGATGCGATACTCAAGTTCGAACGAAAAGGTTATAAAAAGCCAGAAATAGAAAGTGCCTTAAAAATGGCTGTTTTCGAAGTTTTTGAAGAAAAATTAGTTAATGAAGCTACTCAAAAACAGGATGTTAGCAAAATGCTTATTGCAAAATGTGAGTATTTTTTGGAGCTTCCAAATAGCTTTCAACATTCAGAAAATAAGCAATTTCAAGAATTTTATGCTTTTGCCAGCCCAAACTTAAGAGGCAATATTTGGGGAAAGAATTACACTATTTTTGCTGCAATAGTTATGGGAATTGGTGCAATATCTCTTTTTTACATGTCATCAGATCAGGATGTCAAATTGTCAGTTTCAAATCAACTGCCTTTAAAAGTTTTTCCAAAAGAAGTTTTGGGGGTTCAACTAAAAACAGAAATGCCAGTTGGAGCTTCTGCTGTTTTTAATTATGATGATTTCGATCAGAATAAACAGGAATTAATTTATTTTAAGTACCAGAAGTTATATAGAAACGCATCTTTGAAATTCGAGGCAGATACACTTTTATTACAAAATGGCGATATAATGATGCCAGACAGCATTCTGCTTTTTAAGGATGGAATTATTTTAAAAACAGGATCTAAAAATACATTTTTCCCAAAACGATAAATATGGACGTTACCTTTTACAAATATCACGGAGCGGGCAACGATTTTATCTTGGTTGATAACCGAAATCAAAACATCAACCCCAATAATACTGCGCAAATTAAATTGCTTTGCGATCGGCACTTTGGCATTGGTGCAGATGGTTTAATGTTAATTGAAAATTCGGAAGTAGCTGATTTCGAAATGTTATATTTCAATGCTGATGGAAATTTAGGCAGCCTTTGCGGCAATGGTTCTCGTTGCGCTGTTCAGTTTTGTGTTGATTTGGGTATTGTTAAATCAGAAACCATTACTTTTTTAGCCTCAGATGGTTTACATCAAGCAAAAATTCCAGGTGAGGGGCAAGTTTCTATCTCCATGCGAGATCTAGGAATTCCCGAAAAGCACTTTCAAGGTTGGTTTTTAAATACAGGCTCGCCTCATCTAGTTTGCCTCACCAATAAAAATTTAGATAAAATGGATGTTTATAATTTAGGGAGAGAATTACGGCATTCAAACAAATACAAACCAAGCGGAACAAATGTAAACTTTGTCGAAGTATTGGAAAACAATAAATTACGTATTAGAACTTTCGAAAGGGGAGTGGAACAAGAAACCCTTGCTTGTGGCACTGGAGTTACCGCTGTAGCAGCGGTTCATGCTTACCGAAATGAGCTTATGGGTAATCAACTTATTGATATAGAAGCACTTGGAGGCCATTTAAATGTATCTTTTTCGCATGAATCAGATGGGTTTAAAAATGTATGGCTTACTGGACCTGCAAAATTTGTTTTTAGAGGAATTGTAGAAATTTAGGTTATCAATTAAATAAGCGCTATTTTTGATGTTATTTTTTAAAAGTACATCGTGTGCGTTTTTGTATTTTGTTTTATAAAGGCTTGGGATTTATTGGTTGCTTTTTTTGCAAACAGAATTGCCAATAAAATAAACTGGCTTTAATGATTAGAAACTCAACATCATCTTACCTTAAAGAAGGCGACGTTAACCCAGACTTACCATTTGGAATTATTTATTCTTTATATAGTCATGAGTTTTTAGGTACGCTTATCAGTCCTTATGTTGTTCAGTTGAATGAGCAAGGCCAGTTTACTTACCAAGTGCGCAAGATGCATGTAAATGCAATTCCATCATACGTTAAAGGTCTTGACGATGTGGATGTTAAGTTGATTGCCATGTTAGATGAATGCGATCAGAATAACCTCATAAAAAAGCATTTGAAAGGAAAAGCACTTAAACCTGCAGAGTTTTTTATAAGTGCCACCTACACCGATGTGGTAGCTAAATACATGCGAGAGTTTATTGAAAAGCGACTTAAAAAGTTTTTCGAACTTGTGGGCTCAAAGCCCCTTTTTTTAATGGGTACAGATGGCACACCGAATTACAAAGAGCTTATTTACCCAGAAGAGTCAGCAAGTATTTTGTTTCATTGGAAATACGATGGGGTTAATCTACGGTATTACCCAACCGTTTTGTACGACGGACAATTGGTAAAAATTACCACAGAATCTTCTTTAGTATTTCTGAATAATCCAGCTATTTTGTTGGTTAACAATACTTTATATCATTTTAAGGATCAAATAGATGGTAAGCGCCTAAACCCTTTTGTAAAAAAATATTTTATTGAAATTCAGGCAGATGCAATAGAAAAGTGGCTTACTACTTTCGGTCTTAATTTGTTGGAACAATACCGAGTTCAATCTGATGGCATTAAAATTATTACTAGAAATCCGAAGGGAAAAGCCATGTTAGTGCTCAGCAAGCAATTGGATTTAGAACTCTGCCTTAAACTAGAATTCGATTACGAAGGTGCTAAGTTTGCTTATGGAAATAAAAAAGAGTCGTTAGTAGATTATCAAAAGAAAAGCAATTTTGCTTTCGAGCTAACTAAAACCATTCGCAATTCTAAATGGGAGGAAAGTGTTTTAGCTTCCTTGCATCGTTTCGGGATTAATAATACCACAGGTAGTCTATTCGTATTAGACGAAAAAAAGTTGTCTGATTTCTTCGATGTAATTGATTGGGCCATTGAACATAAAAATCAACTAGAATCGCATAATATCTTTCTCGATCCAACAGCAGATTATGGAAACTACCAGTTTGAAAAAAGCGAATTAGATATAAAGATTATTGAATCGGCCGATTGGCTTGGACTCCAATCTAAAGTTAAATTTGGTGAGTTTGAAGTGCCTTTTTTAGCACTTAAAAATCATATTCTTACTGGAAAACGAGAATTTAGATTACCCAATGGACTTATTGCCCTCATTCCAAAAGCTTGGATGACCAGCCTAAACTCCCTTTTTCTTCTAGGCGAGGAACTTGACGGCATGTGGCAAGTAAAGAAATTTCATAAAAATTTGCTTCCCGGTTATAGTCAAAGAAAAGAAGAAAGGGGAATTTACTTGCAACTACCCGAATCAGAATCTTATAATACCGTAATTGAAACAGAAAAACCTGAAGGTTTGAAAGCTGAGCTTAGAGCTTACCAACAAGAAGGCCTAAATTGGCTTTGGTTTCTGCGCATGAATGGTTTCGGTGGTTGTTTGGCCGACGATATGGGCTTGGGTAAAACACTGCAAACTTTGGCAGTAATATTGAAAGATCGGGCAGAATTCCCTGGAAATCAGTCTAGTCTTTTGGTTGTTCCCTCAACTTTACTATTTAATTGGAGTGCTGAGATTCAAAAATTCTGTCCTGGGGTTTCTGTTTTAATTTATTCTGGTTTCAGCAGATTAAAATTGTTAAGTAAATTTTCAGAGTACGATATCATTATCACTTCCTACGCAATTGCAAGAATTGATATCGACTATTTTCAGAAAATAAAGTTTAGGTATTTGGTTTTGGATGAAGGGCAGCAAATAAAAAATCCGGATGCGCTCGTAACCAAAGCGGTTAGAAAACTAGATGCAGATTTCAAGCTCATTTTGTCTGGTACGCCCATAGAAAATAGTTTGTTAGACTTATATTCGATACTTTCTTTTGTAAACCCGGGCTTGTTGGGAAATGAATCGTTTTTTAAAAAAGTGTTTCAATTTCCAATTGAGAAACAAAAGAACGAGGTATTAAGTAAAAAACTATCTGCAATTATTCGTCCATTTATGCTTCGGCGAACAAAAGAAGAAGTGGCTAAAGATCTCCCAGAAAAAATAGAGCAAGTGGTTTATTGCAATATGAGCGACGATCAAGAAGAACTCTACGAAAAGGTTAAATCTGGTTTTAGAAATGAAATACTTGCCATGATTGAGTTGCAAGGTATAGCAAAATCTCAGATGATGATTCTTCGTGGCCTTACACATTTAAGGCAGTTGGCCAATCACCCCAAATTGATAGATCCAACTTACACAGGTGCATCAGGTAAAATGGATGAAATCAGTAGGATTCTAGAAAGTGCACTTTCTGAAGGACATAAAGTGCTCATCTTTTCTCAATTTGTTAAGCATTTGGCCATTATGCGGGAGTATTTAAATCAACAAAAAATTTCATATTGCTATTTAGATGGCAAAACGCCAGCTAAAGAAAGAGGTAATTTGGTAAATACCTTCAATTCAGATAGAAGCGTTAGGGTATTTTTACTTTCACTTAAAGCTGGTGGTTTGGGTCTCAACCTAACTGCTGCAGATTACGTAGCCATTTTAGATCCTTGGTGGAACCCAGCAGTTGAAAGACAAGCAGTAGATAGATCGCACAGAATTGGGCAGCAAAAAACCGTTGTTTCGTTTAGATTCATCACCAGAAATACCGTGGAAGAGAAAATTATGGCCCTTCAGAATCGTAAGAAAGCACTTCAAAATC
>DAIRTB010000006.1:0-16410 GCA_036804105.1 Bacteroidota bacterium
CCTCATGAATTTAGAACAACTCAAGTACCCGATTGGCAAATACCAAAGGCCAACAGAAATTACCAAAGCGCAACTACAATCTTGGATGGATGATATTTCATCGCTTCCTGCAAGGCTAGAAAATGCTGTAAACAACCTGAATGATGAACAACTTAACACTCCTTACCGGCCTGATGGTTGGTCGCTAAGGCAAGTGGTGCACCATTTGGCTGATAGCCATTTGAATGCCTTGATCCGCATAAAGCTTGCTTTAACAGAAGAGCAACCAACCATAAAACCGTATTTCGAAGAGCGTTGGGCAGAACTAGAAGATGGCAAAAATATGCCCATTGAAGCTTCTTTAAAGATGATTTCGGGTATTCATGCAAGGTGGACTATCTTACTAAAAAGCCTATCGGATGCTGATTTTGAAAGAACTTTTATACATCCAGAGCATGGCAGAATCTGGAGAATTGATGGCGTTGTAGGTTTGTATGCATGGCATGGAAACCACCATCTTGCGCATATTACGGAGACGGTTAAGCGGAATGGTTGGTAAATAATTCAGTTTACATCTATAATTATGCCTTGGCAATGCCCTAAATGTGAGCGAGTACTTACGAATGCAAATTCAATTCATTGCTGCATCAAAAAAGATTTCGATGAGCTTTTTGTAAAGAAAGACCCGAAGCTGATGTATCTTTTTGAGAAAATCTTAGCAGAGGTTTACGATTGGGAAAACGTTCACATCAGCGCCACAGAAAAATGCATTGTATTCTTGGCTAAGCAAACATTTTTGGTAATAAAACCCATGAAATCGCAACTCGACATTAAATTTTACCAAGATTTCGAAAACAACACTTTCCCCATTATCAAAGTAGTAAAATATGGAAAGAACTTCGAGCACCATGTTAGGGTGTCAGATTTCGAAGAAATAAATGAGCAGCTCTTTTCTTATATCCGATCGTCTTACCAACTTCTAAATTAGTTTTAGCGGCAAGCTCCTTACAAATAGCTTAACCACCAATTTTGTCTGTGTGTGCTTTTATAGTTATCGTACCATTTGCAAATGGGGTAGAGCAGTGCAATAAGCAAAATCCAAACTACATGAACCGTTATTAAGTTGAAACCATAGCCCGAAATATCTATAGTACTAACTCCCCAATCTTCGAAAATCATGGCTTGCCAACCATAACCAGTCGCTTTTGCAGCAAAGATTGCTGCTAGGTGAATTACGTACAAATGAATAACGTAGTAGAAGAATGGCACTCTACCGAAAGTGCTGAAAAATTTCACCCACCAACCTCTGAAGTTTTCTGAGACAGATAGAAAAAGGAGTGCTGGCCCTAGGGTTACTAAGATATATTGCAGCGATGGCGGATACTTACTCAGGCTTAAAAAGCTCATGAGTGTTAGTTTCCAGTTAGCTAGGTTGGGGTTAAATAAATGTGGATCTCCGTAAATATTAAATCCTTTCAAAATCAGAAAGATAAAAACTGCAGAAGTTCCAATGATAAAAAAGGTCTTCTTTCTTTTTTCTGGAGGATAGGCTGAAGCATAAAAATTACCAAATGCATAACCCAAAGAAACTATTCCAATCCAAGGAATAAGTGGATAGACAATAATTACATTAATTACCCCTAAAATATCAAACCCGTTTTGGGTGTGCAGAAATTTCCAGATATCATTAGATGCCATTCCATCAGTAAGATTGTGCAAGAAGATAATTGCGATCGAAACCACCCAAATTATCCATTTTTTAAAGTGAATCATTCCGGCAACGAAAATCATTCCAGCTCCTAATACCCATATTACCCCTAGCAGCGGGTTTCTCATCTGAAAATTGAAAAACCAACCAAAGCTAATCAGCGTAAAATCTAAGAGAATAAGCCACAAACCTCTTTTTATAAGAAATACCGAAAGTGCAGCTTTCTCCTTCTTCCTACCCATTAAAAATACTGAAATGCCTGCTAAAAATGCAAAGACTGGTGCACAATAATGGGTTATAAATCGAGTGAAAAAGATTGGCAAACTGGTAAGTTCCAGATCGGATGGATCGTACAAAAACGCTGGGAGGTGAAAAAAATCTCGAGTATGATCTAAAGCCATTACAACCATCACCATGCCTTTAAGTAAGTCTAGGTTTTCTACTCGATTTTGCATGGTAATGGCGGAATGTGAAATTAAGTTTTAGTGAATCACCAAAATAATATTCATTTTTTACTTAATAGGAAAGTGAATTCTAGTTAACCACTTACTCGTATCTGGTTCTGTTTCTGGATCTACTGGATAAACTTCCCAAGGGCTACCAGATTGTGTTTTTCCTTTTGCCTTCAGGTAGGTATTTATGGCTTCATAACCTGTATTCACTTTGCTGTAATCGCCATAAACATCTTTGGTAATTACTTTAGAAGCTTCAAACTCTTTAAATATAATTTGTTTTCTAGCTGCACCCATGCTATCCACAGGGTAGCCCGCTTCAAAGATTATTTTACCATCAGGAAATTCGTTGTAGAATGCAAAAGCATCTCCAGCGATTGTTAGTTTTTGGGCTTTGATTTCATTATCTAAAATCCGGAAGGCAGCCATCATATTGGCATCAAGATCCATCCTGCTAACGGTATCGGTAATTACCATGGCCTTGAAAGCTTGCATTTCCGTTTCCTTTACACCTTCGGCTTTAGTAAGCAATTCTGCAACTTGGGCTTCTGCAACAGATTTCATAGCAGTAAGTCCTTTTTCGTAATCTTTTCCAATAAAAGAATCCATCATCAATCCAAAATATTTGGATATCGGATTGTTACCGAAGTCGGAGTCTAAAGTCCAAATAACCTCAATAGCATCATTTTTTGGAGTGAAGTAATACGTAGAATAGGATGTGCCCATGCCGTCAAATTCGAGTTTAGTTAGCAAACTATCAAATTCAGAAACTGCTTCAATGGTAAGTTTGCCTTTTCCAGCTTCCTTTACTTCGCTATCCCAAGTGTAACCGCCACCAACACCTTTACCGCCACCAAAATAGGCAACTTTCATGTTGGTGTCTATTTTATGCCAAGGCGACCATTTGGGCCACTCCTCTAAATTGTTTACCAACTGGTACACCATTTCTTGAGGAGCGTTTATTACGATACTTCGTTCAACATGCACTTTCGATGGAAGGAAAATGGAGACCACAAAAAGAACAACAATTATTGCCAACAGGCTAATTCCTAATACTTTAAGCACTTTCATAGTTTGTTTTTTGCGGTGGTAAAGGTGATAAATAAAAACGAAATTGCAAAAAGGGAATACCTAATTTAATGTTGCAATTGTGCTTGTTTCACCTTTCAAAAACCTTTTTGCCGCAGCTCGAGCACTCCAAAAAGCAAGCGGATGTGCAACTAACGCTAAGGTAAAAGGTAAAAAACCTAAATCGGTAAATAGAAAGCCGAGAAGAGGCAAAGTGGCCACACGGAGCATTTCTGTTATTTGCCAGCCTTTGCTTTGTTCTAGCATCCAACCAATTGCTGCAACTGCAAAGAAGAGATAAGCGCAAATAATCAGCTGGTTTTCAGTAGTAAACAAGGTATATTGAAATAAGAAAATGGAGGTAATACCCAATAAAACCAGGTAACTAAATATTGCATACCACTGCAAAGTAATTTCTACTTTGGGATTAAACTTCTCTTGAATTTGTGTTACAGGGTCGGGAATGGCCCGCATTCCACCTAATTCTGCTGGCAGCCAGCCAGGTTTATAAAACAAAACTTTAAATTTATTTCCAATGCCGCTAACTCTTCTAAAATCGGCATAAATATTTCCGAAATGCGCTACTTGGGCATAAACTGGATTCCAAGAATTTATGGGCGTGGTAATTCCATAAACTGGAGTTTCCTCCTCTTCTTGAAAAGTGCCGAACATCTTGTCCCAAATAATTAAACTGCCTGCATGATTTTTATCTATGTATTTCGGATTTCTACCATGATGAACACGATGGTGCGATGGCGTATTGAAAATCTTTTCGAAAAATCCCATTTTGCCAATAAATTCTGTGTGAATCCAAAATTGATAGAGCGTATTCAAGGCAGAAATGGTAATGAACCATTCGGTTGGGAAACCTAAAAATGCTAAAGGAAGGTTTAACCCAAAGGTGAAAAACTTCTGGAATACTCCTTGTCTTAAAGCAACGCTCAAGTTATAATCTTCCGATTGATGATGCACCACATGCCCCGCCCAAAATAGATTTATTTCGTGGCTAAGCCGGTGCGCCCAGTAGTACAGAAAATCAACCGCCAAAAAAAGCAGAATAAACATATACCATTTTGGGGTAATTTCTAATAGATGGTAGTTTTGGTATAGATAGGCCTAAATACCGAAAGTAAAAAGCTTGGCAAAAAGTCCTGAAAGCTGTTCTGATATTCCACAGCTTATGTTGGTTATGACATCTGCAGTGCGGTACTTACCCGTTTGTTTTCGAATATCGTAAATCAATTCTAGCAGAATTAATACAAAGAATATAGGAATTGATAAAATGATTAACTGCATTAGCTGTAAAAACCGATTTGAAATCCAAACAAATATAGAAATTTCTTTAGGTAATAATTTTTTACTGCCTTTTTTTCTTTTTTTAGGTGATGTTTTGCGAAAATCTAAATCCTAATTTTCCGCCCATTTTAATGCTTTGCAAGCACTTTCAGAAAAATTTTTTTAATTACTTAATATGGAGTTATTCACTTACCAACAATATGTTAAGATTGTAACAATTTTAAGTTCATATTAAATTACCTTATTTGCAGTCGATGATTCAGGAAAACAAAAAACGGTCAATGGAAATCTGTGTGATCTCAGATTTGCATTTGGGTACCATTGGTTGTCGTGCCGAAGAATTGCTGCAATATCTAAACAGTATTGATCCACAGATGCTTATTCTTAATGGCGACATTATTGACATTTGGCAATTTAACAAGCGCTACTGGCCGAAAAGCCACATGCTCGTTATAAAAAAAGTAGTAGACTTTATAACTAAAGGCGTTCAGGTTTATTATTTAACTGGTAATCACGATGAAACACTTCGTAAGTTTTCAGATGTGAGCATAGGCAATTTCCATCTTAGAGATAAGTTGGTACTAGAAGTAAATGGCAAAAAAACTTGGTTTTTCCACGGCGATGTGTTCGATGTGACCATGAAATACTCCAAATGGTTAGCAAAATTGGGTGCAATTGGATATGATACTCTAATCTGGCTGAACTCAATGGTTAACCTTTTAATGGTGAAAATGGGAAGAGAAAAGCTATCGTTTTCCAAAAAAATTAAAAATTCGGTTAAATCGGCTATAAAATTCATCAACGATTTTGAAGAAGTTGCTGCAGACCTTGCCATTGAGAATAAATATCATTATGTAGCTTGTGGGCACATTCATCAACCCAATATAAAAGAATACCAAAACGATAAAGGCAGCGTTTTATACCTGAATTCTGGCGATTGGATTGAAAACTTAACCGCCTTAGAAATGGTTGATGGCCAATGGACTTTATACCAATATGAGCCGCAACAATTTGATAAAGTTAAATTTGAAGATGTTCAAATCTCAAACGATTTTATGGAAAAATTTGAACCTTCCTTTTTAGATGAAGTATTACTTTTCGCCAATTTAGTTAAAGCCTCATGAAGATACTCTTTGCCGTTCAAGGTACCGGAAACGGACATGTAAGTAGAGCTAGGGAAATAATTCCTTACCTCAATTTGCATGGTTCTGTTGACGTTATGATAAGCGGCACAGAATCTGAAGTAGATATTAATTACCCAGTAAAATACAAATACACGGGCTTAGGCTATGTTTTCGGCAAAAAAGGTGGAATAGATTTAAAAGCCTCGCTTAAAGTTGCCAAACCTCTTCGTTTCCTGCAAGATCTTTGGCAAGTGCCATTGAAACAGTACGATTTAATTGTAAACGATTTTGAACCTTTAACTGCTTGGGCCGCAAAAATTGGCAACCGACCAATTGTTTCCATTAGCCACCAAGCAGCATTTTTATCGGCTAATACCCCACGACCAAAACACAGAGACAGTATCGGAGAAATGGTTCTCAAGAATTACGCTCCTTGTAAAAGATACATCGGTATTCATTTTAGTGCCTACGATAATTTTATTGAAACTCCAGTTATCCGCAAGGAAATTAGAACCTTGCAAACCAAAAATAAGCAACACATTACCGTTTATCTTCCAGCATATAAAGACGAAATCTTAATTAAGCATTTCTTAGAATTTCCACAGATTAAGTGGCACATTTTCTCGAAAAGGGCACAGAAACCCTATGAAATGCTTAACATTTCTGTTTTCCCTGTTAATAGCGAATCTTATACCAATAGCCTTCAATATTGCAGTGGCTTGCTTACGGGCGCCGGCTTTGAAGCTCCTGCAGAAGCTCTTTTTCTGGGCAAAAAGCTTATGGTTATACCCATGAAAAACCAGTACGAGCAATGGTGTAATGCAGAAGCCATGAGCCGTTTGGGCGTAGACGTGGTAAATGAAATCGATGAAAATTTTGTGAATCTCTTAGCCAATTGGTTGGAAACAGATCGTAATCTAGGCATCGACTTTCCAGACAATGTGGGAACTATTGTAGACAAAGCTTTGAATTTAGCAGCGGTTTAATTCCCCATTTACGCCTTCTCAGACAACTCCAACCAACGGAATTCGCCTTGGTCTAATTTTTCTTTGAGGATTTCAATTTGCTTGCCCCAATCGTTAATTTTCTGATAATCCGTTTCCCCACTCATCAACAGTTCAGATAATTTGGCAATTTGCTCAGTAATTTTCGGAATCTCGGTCGATAATTCATCTAGTTCTTTACGCTCCTTGAAACTGAGTTTATTTTTAGAGGTTGCAGGAGAAATGAAAGCTTGTTGCGTTGGAGTAGAAACTGTAGGTTCTTTTTTAACTTGGGGGTTTTTCAAATCGGCAGCGGCAATTAATGCCAATTCAGCTTTGTATTCTCTATAATCGGTATAATTTCCAGGAAAATCTTTAATGCTGTAATCGCCTTCTAACACAAAAAGGTGATCAACCATTCGGTCTAGGAAATACCTATCGTGCGATACTACTACCAAACATCCACCAAAAGCTGTAAGGAAATCCTCCAAAACATTCATGGTTTGAATGTCTAAATCGTTGGTTGGCTCATCTAGAATTAAAAAGTTGGGCTTTCTGATAAGTACGGTTAAAAGGTGCAACCTGCGCTTTTCACCGCCACTTAATCTGCTAATGTAGGTGTGTTGCTTGGCTGGTGGAAACAAAAACATATTCAGAAATTGCGAAATGGTAATGCTACTTCCATTATCGAGCGTAACATTTTCTGCAATATCTTTTACTAGGTCGATAATTTTTTGGTTGGGATCGAACTGCAAACCATCCTGACTGAAGTACCCAAACTTTACGGTTTCGCCTTCCACAATTTTGCCGGTATCTGGCGGCAGATTCCCCAACATCATCTGAATTAGGGTAGATTTCCCAGCGCCATTTCTGCCTACAATACCAATTCTATCGTTTTTCTTGAAGACATATGAGAATGGATCGAAAAGTTTGTTGTCGCCAAAACTCTTGCTAATGCGGTGCATTTCTAGAATCTTAGAACCCAAACGTTCGGTTTTGTATTCTAAGGTCATTTCTTCTTTCTTGCCAGCGCCTTTTGCTTTTTCTTGAAGCGTGTAAAAAGCTTCAATTCTAGATTTCGATTTTGTGCCACGAGCTTTTGGTTGCCTGCGCATCCATTCTAACTCTTTGCGCATCAGGTTTTTAGCTCTGTCTGCTTCCGTGGCCATTATTAATTCTTGCTCAGCTTTTTTCTCTAAGTAGTAAGCATAATTGCCTTTGTAAATCAATAATTTTTGGTGATCAATTTCGTAAATCGCATTCGTGGCTTTGTCTAAGAAATATCGATCGTGGGTAATCATCAACAAGCTTTTGTTTTGCGAATTCAGCAATTCTTCTAGCCATTCAATGGCTTCTAAATCTAAGTGGTTGGTTGGCTCGTCTAAAATCAAGAGATCTGGCTCATCAACCAAAAGTGCTGCCAAAGCAACCCTTTTACGCTGTCCGCCTGAGAGCGAATCTACCATTTGCTCCAAATCGTGAATACCCAATTTGCCAAGAATCTGCTTCAAGCGAGCATCGAAATCCCAAGCTTGCAGGCGATCCATGTCGTCCATAATGGTTTGCAGCTTTTCTTGGTAAGCTTTAGAATCTTCTTGATGCAACAAGATTTCTTCGTACTCTCTCACCAAGGTAAACAAGCGGTTATCTGAATGGAGAATGGCATTGCCAACCGTGGTTCCTGGTACAAAAATCGGATCTTGATCTAGGTAACCAATGCGTATATCTTTTCGGATGCTGATATTACCAGAATCTGGTTTTTCTTTTCCGGTAATGAGTTTTAAAAGTGTGCTTTTTCCGCTGCCGTTAATGCCAACTAGGGCAATTCTATCGCCTTGCAGCAATCCGAAACTTATGTCTGTAAAGAGGATGTGTTCGCCAAAAGATTTGGTCAGTTTTTCAACTGAAAGTAAATTCATGCTGCAAAAGTACGTGCTTAATTTGGTTATCTAAACCTAGGGTGTGTTGTATTTAGGTATAGAACATCGTCTAGAAAGGAAAAGAAGGGGTTAATAATCAACCACATTTTCTTTTTTTCTTTTCTGCCGATTTTGTGTCTGCTTGTAAGTCAGTTTAGTTATAAATACCACTTACACCGATTTATTCCCATCGCTTTCAGATGGCAGGGTGAAAAGCACTACTGCGTCGGTTACCCAGCATGCACCTTGATCTTGAATATTTTCTTTGCTCATTTGGAAGATGTACGCATATTCTGCACCCTTTTTTGTCGTTATGAAAACAAAGAATTCTGCTACATCTTCTTCAATAAAGTGAGGGCTGATCTTAGCGTTCTTGTGATTCAACATGGGCGAATAAACCGAGCTATGCATCATTTCTTTGAATTCTTCAAGGTTGCCTGTTCCTTCTTTATTTCTGCTTGATGCATAATTATAAGCGATGGCTATGCCTTCGTCTTGATCGTTGTTTTTGCGCAGCGCTTTCAGCTGAATTTCCAATACATCTTCCGCACTTAACTTAGCAATGGGTGTTTGTTGATTCGGAACTCGATTAAAATAACTGTAGCTTAAGCCAAAAACGAGTACAAAAACACCAACAAGCAAAACCCAAAGCGAACGATTTTTCATGAAGTAATAACAAAGAATTGAAGGAAGTGTTCAAGATGAACTTTTTATTGATTGAGAAGTTGAATTGGACTTTTTTGTTGAGCCTTCGGAAGAAAATAGGATTGGACTATTAAATCAAAAATTCGGTCGTTGAGCCTGTCGAAGCGTTAGAATTTTTGATTTAATAGTCCCCTCTAATACACCTTACGCTAATGGGCGTTTCGACAAGCTCAACAACCAGGTCGGGAAATGATAGCTAGCAAAGAAGTTGAGTCTTTGCTGAATTAATAATTGATAGTATTAAGGAATTAGCTTGAAAATATCTTCAAGCTCTTTGTCTGTAATTGTACTTTTTTCAGATTTGTCGAAAATTGAAGTGAGGTAAACTAAATCATTGGCAATTTTTAAAAAGGTAATTACCCTAGCACCTCCAGATTTACCCTTCCCTTTTGAGCCTATAGCTAATCGAATCTTATAAAAGCTATTTCCTAGGTCGTTTCCTTGTTTAGGATCCTGCGAAAGTAAATCGATAAGCTTAGCTAAATCCTTTTTAATTGAAGGATACTTTTTGCTCAATCGCTTAACTTGCTTGTCGAATAACGGTATTGTAGAAACATTATAACTCATCAAGCAGCTCCTTTGCTGGTCGAGCTTTAAGTTTCCCTTGTTCAATTAATTTAAGCTCGGAAACTGCTTGTTTCAATTCCTGAAGAATTTGCTCCTTACTAGGTTCTTCTAACTCTAAGGTCTCCAAATCCTTATATTGTTTTTTTAAAGCTTTCCATTCGTTTATTGGTATGTAAACTCCAGTCGCTTTTCCATTACTGTCTTGTATTATTTGTAGTCTCATATTCAACAATTTAGAACTCATATTTCACTTAACCAAAAAAAAGAAATAAAATTTCTTTTTTGAAGATTTTTTGGCAATTGTTACATTCAAATTCTTTTTAAATCCACAATTATATTTTAAGCTATTGTTTCCCTCCATTTCCTCCCACTTTGAACTTTAACCCAGCAGTTTCAGGTTTCTCCATCATGAATCAAGTAAAATTTAAGACCAACATAAAATGTGCAGCTTGCGTAGAAAAAGTGAATACTGCTTTCGAGGGCACTGATCTAATAAACGAATTTGTGGTAGATTTTAACGATCCAGAACGTACTGCCATTTTTACGCTTGCCCCAGATGCCGAGGTTGAAGATGTGCAAGCTGTGATTAACTCCGCTGGGTACAGAGCAGAACTAGTCTAATTTCTTAGCCTTTTCTGCTTTTAATCTCTCTTTCTCCATGCGTTCGAAATACTTGCAAGCGTGAGTAAGTGGACAGATTTCGCATTTAGGTTTTCTAGCTAAACAAGTGTAGCGGCCATGCAGAATTAACCAATGGTGAGCTATGGCTATCTGATCTTTCGGAATATGTTTTACTAATTCCTTTTCTGATTCTAAGGGATTTTTAGCGTTGTTGGTTAACCCAATTCGGTTGCTGACTCTAAAAACATGGGTATCTACTGCCATTGCAGGTTGATTAAACACTACCGATGCAATAACATTAGCCGTTTTTCTTCCAACACCAGGAAGTTTTACTAAATCTTCAATTTTTTCTGGAACCTCACCATTGAAATCAGCAACCAACATTTTTGCCATCGCAATTAGGTTCTTGGTTTTGTTGTTGGGGTAAGAGATACTGCGCACGTACGGAAATACTTCATCAAAATCAGCATCAGCCAAAACATACGGATTTGGATAGCGCTCCAGTAAAGCGGGTGTAACCATATTTACCCGCTTGTCGGTACATTGTGCAGATAGCGCAACTGCTACAATCAGACTATACGGATTATAATAGTGGAGCTCTGTTTCTGCTATGGGTTGGGTTTGCTGAAAATATTCCAGCACTATTTTGTAGCGCTCTGGTTTCCTCATCAATAAATCACTCTAATTTACTCACTTTCACCATATTGGTTCTTTGGCGTTCGTGTATTGGCATGCTACCTGTGTTGATAATTACATCTCCAGTTGCAGCGTAACCATTGGTGAGGAGGAAGTTGTTTACATCTTCAATGGTTTGGTCTGTACTGATGAATTTATCGTAGTAAAATCCTTTAACACCCCAAACTAAGCTTATTTTGGTAAGTAATTCTAGGTTATTGGTGAAAACGAAAATGCGAGATTCTGGTCTTAAGCTAGAGATTTTGATGGCGGTATAACCCGATTTAGTCATGCATATTATAGCAGCAGCCTTGGTACTAGTGGCGGTTTCGGTGGCACTTTTACAAAGCACATCGCTCAAAAAAGTACGCATTTCTGGGTTGATAAGCGTCTCCTTGTTATAAATATGCTTGTGGCTTTCAACCTCTGCAATAATTTTTTCCATGTATTCAATTACACGAACAGGGTGTTTACCAACAGAGGTTTCGCCACTAAGCATTAAGGCATCTGCACCATCGAGTACAGAGTTGCCCACATCGTTAGCTTCTGCACGGGTAGGCATAAAGTTGGTTATCATACTCTCCATCATTTGGGTGGCAATAATTACCGGTCTTGCACGCTTCCTAGATTTTTCAACGATAAGTTTCTGAATCATCGGCATTTTTTCAATTGGGTACTCAACGCCTAAATCCCCACGAGCAACCATTATGCCATCGGTGGCTTCAATAATTTCGTCCAAATTATCAATTGCTTGAGGTTTTTCAATTTTTGCTATAATGGCCGATGTACAGTTTGCGGCAATTAATCGCTCCCTTAGTTCTTTAATATCTTTTCCAGTTCTTACAAAAGAAAGTGCAATCCAATCTACTTTTTGGGTGATGATGAAATCTAGGTCGATTAAGTCTTTCTCAGTTAAACTCGGTATTGAGACATTTGTATTCGGTAGATTTACTCCTTTTTTGGACGATAAAATTCCGCCATGAACAATTCTTGTAACTACGGTATCGATTCTATTGGTATCAATTACTTCCAATTTGAGTTTGCCATCATCCATTAAAACATTGTCGCCAATTTCAACATCTAGTGGAAAATCTTGGTAGCTGAGGTAAGCTCTTTCTGAATTTCCAATGCATTTGTGATTGGTTAAGGTAAATTTTTGGCCAGATTTCAATTCCACGCCATTGTTTTCCATTTCGCCTATTCTAATTTTTGGGCCTTGCAAGTCGGCAAGAATGGCAACTTTTGTTTTAAGTTCCTGGTTTAAGATTCTTATGCTTTCAATTACGGCCAGATGTTCCTCATGAGCACCGTGAGAAAAATTTAATCTACAAACATTAACACCTGCTAAAAACAGAGATCTTAGGTTGTGAATATCTGAACAAGCGGGGCCAATGGTGGCAACAATTTTCGTTCGGTTGGTGTGTGTTCTTGACATGTTTTTACTTTTTCTTGAGGGTGTTTAGGTCTGCGGTATCACAGTTTGCTACCAGAATTACTTCCGAAATTTTCTTTATTACCTGTAAAATTTCTTGTTGGTTAAAAAAATCGTCGGAGGTGATAATTTTAAAAATATAATTGTAAACTTTTAGGTTGGGATACAAAATAGCTCTTTCTTGATGATTGGAAATGAGTTCATATGTAATATCATCCCGTAAATTTTGATACAAAAGTTTGGTAAATTCTACTTGCTTTTCTAGCTTTTTATCGAAAATGATAATGGGTTTTTTTAACTCAAAATCTAGCTCAAATGCTCTATTTAATAGCCAAGCAAGCTTAAAAATCGATTCATGACTGAAAATTCCGAAAGCGTAAATGCCTGAATCGTCAAGTTCTGAAAGAGAGATTTTATGAACTATGGTTTTATCCATGGTGTCAAAAATACACAAAGGTATTTGAATAATGAAATAAAGAAATTGCTAACAAATAACGCAAGGTTTTAGGCAATTAAAAAGGATCGAGAATAATCTTAGGATAATTTATTGCTTCGGAATTTTGATTGTTTTACCAAATACTCTAATATTGCACTTCAATAAAAATAACCAAACGCAGTAAATTATGTCTGATATTGCATCTAAAGTTAAGGCGATTATCGTTGATAAATTGGGAGTAGAAGAAAGCGAAGTAACCCCAAGCGCCAGTTTCACCAATGATCTAGGAGCTGATTCTCTGGATACCGTTGAGTTAATCATGGAATTCGAGAAAGAATTCAATGTATCTATTCCGGACGATCAAGCAGAAAACATCCAAACAGTTGGAGACGCTATCTCTTACCTAGAGAAAAACGTAAAGTAGAAAATTACAGTTAGAACTAAAATTTGCTTAATGCCACAGAGAAGAGTTGTAGTAACGGGAATTGGTGCTTTAACCCCCATTGGAAATACCGCCCAAGCCTATTGGGAGGGTTTAAAGAATGGAATTAGTGGAGCAGCAAATATTACCCATTTCGACGCTTCGAAGTTTAAAACCAAATTTGCATGCGAAGTTAAAAACTTCGATGTCCTTAATTTTATCGATCGAAAAGAAGCCAGAAAATTAGATCCCTATGCGCAATATGCCATGGTGGTTACAGATGAGGCAATTGTAGATTCTGGAATTAATCTTGATACCATCGATAAAGACAGAGTAGGCGTTATTTGGGGTTCTGGTATAGGCGGATTAATAACTTTTTTTGAAGAGTGTAGTGCTTTCGCTAAAGGCGATGGCACTCCACGCTTCAATCCTTTCTTCATTCCTAAAATGATTGCAGATATTGCTGGTGGTAATATCTCAATTAAATATGGTTTTAGAGGGCCTAATTTTACCACAGTTTCAGCTTGCGCATCAAGTACCAATGCCTTAATTGATGCTTATGCCTATATTAAAATGGGTTGGGCTGATGTAATTGTGAGTGGTGGTTCTGAAGCTGCAATTAACGAAGCAGGTATTGGCGGATTTAACGCCATGCGGGCGCTTTCTGAACGCAACGACGATCCACAAACGGCTTCAAGACCTTTCGATGCTCAGCGTGATGGTTTTGTTCTTGGTGAAGGTGCAGGTGCATTGATCTTAGAAGAATATGAGCACGCTAAAAAACGTGGAGCCAAAATTTATGCAGAGTTGATAGGTGCTGGAATGTCTGCCGATGCTTATCATTTAACTGCTCCACATCCTGAGGGTTTGGGTATTACCAAAGTAATGCGCTTAGCTATTGGAGATGCTGGAATTAAAGCTTCAGACATCGATTACATTAATGTTCATGGCACTTCTACACCGCTTGGCGATGTGGGGGAAATTAACGCCATTCAAGAAGTATTTGGTAAGGATGCTCTTAACTTGAATATTTCTTCAACGAAATCTATGACTGGCCACTTATTAGGTGGCGCTGGTGCCATAGAGGCTATTGCTTCCATTTTTGCCATTAATCATGGCATTGTTCCTCCAACCATCAACCATTCAACTTTCGATCCTGAAATAGATTCTAAGTTGAATCTTACGTTGAACAAAGCTCAAATTAAAGAAGTTAATTGCGCATTGAGTAATACTTTTGGCTTTGGTGGGCACAATACCTCCGTTATTTTCCGGAAAATTTCTGAGTAATTTTTTCGCATTTGCCTGTGCTTTCGCCAATAAAGAAATTACGAAACCTGTATTTCTCTGCCGATAAAAATTTGGCAAATTCGCTTAAAAATATAACAGGCTTAGTTCCTGTTAATATGCGTCTTTACATTTTGGCCTTAACGCATAGCTCTAAAAGCTCCAACAACGAAGTGGGCATGCGTGCCAACAACGAGCGACTAGAATATTTGGGTGATGCAGTTTTAGATTTGGTGGTTGCAGACCTGCTTTTCAAAAAATATCCCAAAAAAGACGAAGGCTTTCTTACGGAATTGCGATCTAGAATAGTAAATGCTGTTTTTCTGGATTTTTTAGCTAGGAAAATTGGTTTAGACAAGCTTTTAATTTTCGACCAAAGGAATTTCTCACTTTCAAACAAGAATAAAAACATCCATGCAGATGCTTTAGAAGCTCTTATTGGAGCTTTGTATTTAGATCTTGGCTACCAAAAAACATACAACTTCATTCAAAATAGATTGGTTAAATTGTATGTAGATTTCGATAATCTGCTGAGCACAGAATACAATTACAAGAGCAAAATTTTAGAGTGGTCTCAGAAACATAATCGAAAAATTGCATTCGAACATGTACAAACAAATGAAGATGGCCCAAAGAAGCAATTCGTAGTAAATTTAATGCTAGACGATGAGCCCCAAACCCAAGGCACAGATTTTACCAAAAAACAAGCAGAGCAAATTGCCGCAGAACGATTTTTTTTGAAGTTGAAGGCAAGCGGGCAATTGTAAGCTGTTTGTTCTATTTTCCTCTGTGCTTACTCTGTTATCCCATTCTTAAAAAAGCACAGTTTTAATTAATTGTATCTATGTGGCTATGTGGTTTAAAATAAAACCATTCGCCCCAAATAAAAAAGGTGTTAGCTTAATTTTAAATTAAATTCCTTATTCTTAGAGATTTCTTTACCTTTGCACCTTAATTCCATTTCCCCAATATGGCTGCAAAGGTTAATGATGTTAAACTATTTTCAGGAGAAGCTACAGAGTATCTCTCTAAAAAGATAGCGCAATCTTATGGTTCTCAACTGGGAGACGTTCACGTTTCTAGGTTTAGCGATGGCGAATTTCAGCCACACTTTAACGAATCTGTACGTGGTTGCGATGTTTTTTTAATCCAATCTACCTTTGCACCAACAGATAATTTAATGGAATTGTTGTTAATGATTGATGCTGCCAAAAGAGCATCAGCGCATTATATAACTGCGGTAATTCCATATTTTGGTTTAGCTCGTCAGGATCGTAAAGATCGTCCGAGAGTTTCTATTGGTTCTAGATTGGTAGCAGACATGCTTTCTACCGCTGGCATCTACAGAATTATGACCATGGATTTACATGCGCCCCAGATTCAAGGTTTCTTCAATGTACCAGTAGATCACTTAGAGGCAAATACCATTTTTATTCCATACATCAGATCTTTAAACTTACCAGATTTAACCATTTGTGCTCCAGATATGGGTTCTACGCCACGTGCACGAACTTATGCCAAGCATTTAGGAGTAGAAATGGTGGTTTGCGATAAAATGCGCTCGAAAGCAAATTCTATCGGATCGATAACCATTATTGGCGAAGTTGAAGGCAGAGATGTGGTTATTATCGACGATATTGTAGATACCGCAGGTACCATTTGCCATGTTGCCGAAAAAATAATGGAAAAAGGTGCCAAAAGTGTGCGAGCACTTTGTACGCACCCAGTAATGTCGGGTAA
>DAIRTB010000006.1:16420-17499 GCA_036804105.1 Bacteroidota bacterium
AGCGTATCAACACCTCGGTTTTAGCCGAACTGGTGGTTACCGATACCTTGCCATTGGCACAACAATCACCCAAAATCAAGGTGCTATCCGTAGCAGATCTTTTTGCAAACGCAATTCGTAATGTGAACGAGCACCACAGCATCAGCGACTTATTCAATCAGAAATAGATAAGTATTATTTTAAAATCATGAAAAAAATCAAATTGAGCGGTTCTGTACGTCAGAACGTAGGGAAAGCAGAGTCGGCAGAGTTAAGAGCCGAAGGTAAAATTCCATGTGTACTTTATGGTGGCGATAGCCAAATCCATTTTTGGGCGCACGGTTTTTACTTCAGAGACATTATTTACACACCAGAAACCAGTATTATTCAGGTGGAAGTAGAGGGTAAATCTTATGATACAGTTGTACAAGAGGTGCAATTCCACCCAGTATCTGATGCATTATTGCACGTAGATTTCTTGCAATTGTTCGAAGACAAGCCGATTAAATTAAGTATGCCGATTAAATACACAGGTAATTCGGCTGGAGTTAAAGCAGGTGGTAAATTCGTACCAAGATTAAAGCGTCTTAACGTTAGAGCTTTACCGAAAGACTTACCAGAATTTTTAGAAGTTGATATTACGCACCTAGAAATGGGTAAAGCCATTAAAGTGCGTGAAATTAGTTTCCCTAATGTAACCATTCTTGAAGCTGCTGCAAACCCAATCTGTACCGTAACTGTACCAAGAGGTATGAGAGGTCAGCAAGCTGCAGATAAAAAATAAGCAAACTTGAAATACCTAATTGCAGGTTTGGGAAACATAGGGGCAGAATATGCCCAAACCAGACACAATATAGGATTTATGATATTGGATGCACTCGCTAGTGCGTCCAATATTCATTTTCAGGCAGATCGTTATGCCGATAGAGCTGAGCTTCGTTTTGCAGGAAGAACCCTTGTGCTGATAAAACCTACCACTTACATGAACTTAAGTGGTAAAGCTGTACGATATTGGCTCAACCAGGAGAAGTTAACGCCAGAACAGCTATTGGTTATTACAGATGATATCGCATTGCCAATAGGTAAAATTAGAATTCGCC
>DAIRTB010000007.1:0-17252 GCA_036804105.1 Bacteroidota bacterium
AACCAATGGATTTTGGAACGTAAAACTAATAGATCAGTACATTCAAGCCTTAAAACAATTGGCTTTCTCACATGAAATTGATGGTTCAGCAATTCTGAGCACCGCATTTTCTTTTCCTAAAGTTTTTGAAAGTGTTAACGATAACTCCGAATTAGAATGGCAATGGATTAAAGAAACCTTGGAAATTGCCCTTAAAGATTTCGATAGTTTCAGAATAAAAGAAGGAAAAAATACAGGAAACGAGCTGAAGAAATACTGTGAACGCATTTTAGCTTTATTAAATGAAATTACTCCTTTCGAACAAGAACGAGTTCAAAATATTAAAGACCGAATTTTTAAACAACTCCTAGATAATTTAGGAAACGAAGGTTACGACAAAAGCCGTTTCGAACAAGAATTACTATACTATTTGGAGAAATTTGACATTTCAGAAGAGAAGGTTAGACTGTTACATCACTGTGAGTTTTTTATCAATACGCTTTCAGACGAAACATCGAATGGGAAGAAGCTTGGTTTTATTACTCAGGAAATGGGCAGAGAGATAAACACCATCGGCTCGAAGGCGAACAATCTGCACATTCAACAAAGAACCGTTGAAATGAAAAACGAGTTAGAGAAAATAAAGGAGCAAGTTTTAAACATACTGTAATGGCCGGAAAGTTAATTATTGTTTCTGCACCATCGGGATCTGGTAAAACCACCTTGGTGAAACACTTACTTGAAAACTTAGACGAGCTCGCTTTTAGTATTTCGGCTTGTAACCGGTCTCCACGAGACAACGAAAGTTCTGGTAAAGACTATTACTTTTTTTCTACAGACGATTTTAAGCAGAAAATAGAGAATGGCGATTTTGCTGAATGGGAAGAGGTTTATCCGGGCAGATTTTACGGCACACTGAAATCGGAAGTGAATCGGTTACTGGATTTAGGTAAATCGGTAGTTTTCGATTTAGACGTGGTTGGTGGCATCAACCTGAAAAAAGCGTATGGTGAAAATGCGCTAGCTATTTACGTAATGGTTTCAGATTTAGAAGAAATTGCCAATAGACTTCGAAACAGAAATACAGAAGATGAAGCTACTTTCCAGACAAGAATTGGGAAAATGCGTCAAGAAGTTGAGTATGCTAAACAATTCGATACCATTGTTTTGAATGATGAACTGGATGTGGCACAAGCAGATATTTTATCGAAAGTAAAAGCGTTTTTAACGGAATGAAAACGGTAGGTTTATTTTTCGGTTCATTCAATCCAATCCACACTGGCCATTTAATTTTAGCAGATTATTTTGCCAACCAAACCCACTTAGACGAAGTTTGGCTCGTAGTATCGCCACAAAATCCATTCAAAGAAAAGAAATCTTTGCTCGATCAATATCTTCGGTACGATTTAGTTTACCGAGCCATTGCCGATAACCCAAAATTAAAAGTTAGCGATATTGAATTTCATCTTCCGCAGCCATCCTACACCATACACACCTTGGTGTATTTGGAAGAAAAATTTCCCGATAGAAAGTTTGAGTTAATACTAGGTGAAGACAACTTGAACAGTTTTCACAAATGGAAAAACTTTGAACAAATATTGAAGCATTATCCACTAAATATTTACCCAAGATACAACAACGAAGCGCCTAGTAAATTAGGCGATTACCCAAGTGTGAAAATTGCAGAGGCTCCTAAAATTGAAATTTCTTCAAGCATGATTCGTCAGTTTATAAAAGAAAAACGGTCTGTACGTTATCTATTGCCAGATTCTATCCACAATTATGTGATCGATCAGAACTATTATCATTAAAAGATTCATACGTAAAGGTTAAATTAATGTTACGGGTTTATAAACATTACATTATTGGGTAGTTGTAAGCGTATCAAAATCAAGCGATAAAAAAACTCATTATCCACACCAATTGTTAGTGCAGTAGCCAATAAACAAGGTAAATATGTTAGCGAGTAAAATTAGCGTGTAAGAATGGTTTAGGTTATCAACACAAATGTTAGCGAATCAATTTTTATCACCATTTTTATAACAGAGAAACGTGTTTTAGTTATGAACTCAAGTTTATCAACAAAAAGGTTAAGAAAATGTTAAGTGGCTATAAATCAAGACAACATTATGTTAATACACTGTGTAAAACTTTCCAATTTAGTTAACTTCGAACAAAACAATAGGGGCAGAGAAAACTTATCCACTTATCAACACCCTTAACTATAACAACGAAATTTTAAAAAGCTTTTTAATTATAACTTACTATGAAAACAGATTCAGTTGCATTTAACAACTTAGCAGAAAATGGATACCTCGATATTCCAATTGCAGCAGACATTGATATTTTCGAAGAAATTGAAAAACTAAAAAAAGAAAAAAATGCAGTAATTCTGGCGCATTATTATCAGAATGCAGATATCCAAGATATTGCAGATTATATTGGAGATAGTTTAGGTTTAAGTCAACAAGCGGCAAACACCGATGCAGATGTAATCCTTTTTGCGGGTGTGCACTTTATGGCCGAAACAGCCAAAATTTTATCGCCTAATAAAAAAGTTTTGTTGCCAGATTTAAAAGCGGGTTGTTCTTTAGCAGATTCCGCCCCAGCCGATAAGTTTAAGGCTTTTAAAGAGGCTCACCCAGACCATTTGGTTATTTCTTACATCAACTGTACAGCAGAATTAAAAACGCTTACAGATATTGTGTGTACTTCTACCAATGCTTTGGCAATAGTGGAAAGTCTTCCGAAAGACCAGAAAATAATCTTTGCACCAGATAAAAATTTAGGTGCTTATCTTATTAAAAAAACAGGAAGAGATATGGTACTTTGGGACGGTGCTTGCATGGTGCACGAAATATTTTCAAGAGAAAAAATCAGTGCCTTGAAAATTAAGCATCCTGAAGCAAAGTTTATCGCACATCCAGAATGCGAAGCACCCATTTTAGATATGGCTGAATTTATTGGTAGCACAACGGCTTTGTTGAAATTTACAATGTCAGACAGTGCGCAATCTTACATTGTAGGTACAGAAACGGGAATTATTCACCAAATGCAAAAGGCATCGCCAAACAAAACTTTTATTCCTGCTCCGCCTGATAACAATTGTGCATGCAACGATTGTCCTTACATGAAATTAAACACCTTAGAAAAAATCTATAATGCGCTGAAATATGAGCAGCCAGAAATTATTTTGAGTGATGAAATTCTTAAGAATGCCAAAGCGCCTATAGTAAGAATGTTAGATCTATCTGCAAAATTTGGACTTTTGGGATGATAATATTCATTTCTTGAGTTTAATATGCTTATTTTGTGTTTTTTAAATTGCCATAAGAATGCCACGTTACGATAAACCATTATTTTCTAGAATACTACCCGCACCTGGGCCGAGCATTTTTTCGGAAATGTCTCAAAAATCTAAGCAACATGGAGCGCTTAATTTATCGCAAGGTTTTCCCGATTTCGAGGTAAGTTCAGAGTTAATTACTTTGGTTGATATTGCTATGGTTTCTGGTAAAAATCAGTATGCGCCAACAGCTGGTTTAATGGATTTAAGAGAAGAAATATCGAAAAAGCAGCAAGAACTCCAAGGCTGTTATTACAATCCTGAAACAGAAATTACAGTTACAGCTGGTGCTACGCAAGCAATTTTTACCACTTTGATGGCACTTTTAAGAGAGGGTGATGATGTAATTATCTTCGAACCCGCTTACGATTGTTATGCTCCTTCTATCCGTTGTGCAGGTGCAAGCCCTGTTCCTATTGCTTTAGATCCAGTTACTTCTACCTACGATTGGGCCATGGTGAAAAGAGCGATTAATCCGGCTAAAACGAAAATGATTATTTTTAATACCCCTCACAATCCGATGGGAACGATATTGAAAACAGGTGATTTCTTGCAGATAATTGATCTAATTCGCAATACAGATATTATTATTTTGGCTGATGAAGTTTACGAGCATATCACGTTCGATAATAACAAACACATCAGTTTTTCATCTTTTCCAGAATTGGCCGAAAGAACGGTTGTTGTTTCATCATTTGGAAAAACATTTCATACTACCGGATGGAAAGTAGGATATTGCCTTGGTCCTGAGAAAATTATGAAGGAAATTAGAAAGGTACACGAGATAAATGTTTTCTCTGTAAATACACCCATCCAATTTGCTTACACCGAGTTTTTAAGGAAAAAAGAGAATTATAACGGTGTTTCTGATTTTTATCAGCAGAAAAGAAATTATTTTTTGGATCTGATAAAGAACAGCAGATTTACTTTTACACCTGCTCAAGGTACTTATTTTCAGATATTAGACTACAGTGAAATTTCAGAAAACCATAGCAGACAATTTGCCGATTGGTTGAATGAAACGCATAAGTTAACCACAATTCCTATTGCACCTTTTTACAGGGGCGAAACCAACATTAAAAAAATTAGACTCTGTTTTGCTAAAGAAAATGAAACTTTAGAGCAAGCTGCAGAAATACTATGCTCAATTTAAATATTTCCATTGCCCAAATAAATCTAGCTTGGGAAAATCCGAAAGAGAATATTGCCAAAGCTGAAACCTGTTTAAAGCATGTTTACGATGCTGACATTATTGTTCTGCCAGAAATGTTTTCTACAGGTTTTACCATGAATCCTGAAAGTATTGGCATTGATAATCAACAGATTGCACTAGATTTTTTAGTTAATACCGCTTTAAGTAAAAATAGCTGCGTTACTGCTTCTATTGTTTGGAAAGAAGATGGAAAGTTTTATAACCGACTATTTTTCGTTTTTCCAGATGGTACTTACAAGTTTTACAACAAGAAGCATCTGTTTACTTTAGCTGGTGAACAAAACATTTATGCTCCAGGTGAGGAAATGTTAGAAGTACAATACAAAGGTTGGAATATCAGACCTTTAGTTTGTTATGATCTTCGTTTCCCTGTTTGGTGCAGAAACAATTCAGGTTACGATTTATTACTTTTTGTAGCCAATTGGCCAGAGCGCAGAGTTGATGCTTGGAATAAGCTTTTAATGGCTAGGGCAATTGAAAATCAAGCATATGTGGTTGCAAGTAATCGTGTAGGTGAAGATGCTAACAACATTTATCATTCTGGTTCTTCACAGATTATACGTTTCGATGGAAATCCTTTGGTAACACTGAATCATCAAGAGGGTGTTATTTCACACATTCTTTCTAAAGCTGAACTAAATGAGTTCAGAAATTCGTTACCATTTTTACTCGACAGAGATAATTATTTGATTCAATGAGGGATATAGAAGTAGAAAAAAATTGGTATAAAGTAAGAGAAATACTCAAAGGTATTTTTGGGAAGAAGCCAGATTTACAATCTACCCTTTTTTTAATTGGGGTCGATGAGTTGGGTCAAGGCAATAGACCATTCACAAAAGAAGAGAAGCAAGATTTAATTCATATTGGAATCTGTAAGGTTCTGTCTTACAGTGGTTATTATGATTTTTTAGGTATCGACGAAGATGGTTGGCCGCATTACAAAGCCACACTTACTTTACCAAATATTAATTTATTGGAACAGGAGACCATATTAAAGGCTCATGTTTATCATCATTTCGAAAAAACTGGTGTTATAAAAACTGATAATTATGTTAACTAAAATTTTCGCAAGCTTTTGTCTTGCTTTTTTCGCAACATTAGCTTTTGCTCAAAACATAGAAACAATAAAACAAAAAGAACCAATGGTTGAAATTAGTACATCTTATGGCAGCATTATAATTAAGCTTTACAACGAAACTCCTCAACATAGAGATAACTTTTTAAAGTTAGCTAAATCTGGATTCTACAATGGAACCTTGTTTCACAGAGTTATTTCAGATTTTATGATTCAAGGAGGTGATCCAGATTCAAAAAATGCTGCACCTGGAGCTAATTTAGGTCAAGGTTCACCTGGTTATACTGTACCAGCCGAATTTAACGATTCTTTATTTCACAAAAAGGGAGCTTTAGCCGCTGCAAGAATGGGAGATCAAGTAAATCCTATGAAAGCATCTAGTGGTTCTCAATTCTATATTGTTCAAGGAACAACTTACACAGAAGATAAACTGAATATATTGAGTCGTCAAAATGGTATTAAATATACTGATACTCAAAAGCAAATTTATGCTACCATTGGAGGTGTTCCATTTTTAGATGGTAGTTACACTGTTTTTGGCGAAGTTCTAATTGGGTTAGAAGTAATTGATAAAATTGCGGCTGTTCAAAAGGGCAGAGGAGACAGACCTGTTGTAGATATTCCAATGACAGTAAAAGTAATTGAATGAAGATAGTAAGCTATAACCTAAATGGAATTCGATCTGCTGTTTCTAAAGGACTATACGAATGGTTAGCTTTAGAGCAGCCCGATATTGTGTGTTTTCAGGAGATTAAAGCCAGCGAAGATGTAATTGATCTTATTCAATTCAGCACATTGGGTTATTATACTTACATTTATCCAGCCCTAAAAAAGGGTTATAGTGGAACTGCTATTATCAGCAAGTTTGAAGCTATTGGAGTTGAAAAAGGCACAGGAAACGAGCTTTATGACAACGAAGGAAGATTTTTGAAAGTGATCTTCCCCAATTTCAGCATTTATAGTATTTATTTACCATCTGGAACCACTGGCCAAATTCGTCAAGAATTCAAAATGGAATGTTTGGCTTATTTCAAGTTGTATATTGCCAAGGTTATTGCAAGTGGAGAGAAGTTCATTTTAAGTGGCGATTTTAATATCTGCCACGAAGCAATTGATATACACGATCCAAAAGGAAATGCAAAATCATCGGGTTTTTTACCTGAAGAGCGAGCATGGTTTTCTGAATTTTTAAATCTTGGATTAGTTGATAGTTTTAGGCATCTTAACAAAGATCCGCATCATTATTCGTGGTGGTCTTACAGGGCAGGAGCTCGTGCAAATAACAAAGGGTGGAGAATTGATTACCATTTATTGAGTAACAATCTGCTACCAAATCTTAGAAGTGCGTACATTTTACCAAGTGTTGTGCACTCAGATCATTGTCCTATTGTTGTAGAAATGGAGGTTTAGTTATGGGAGCTTATAATGAATTATTAAATAAACTCGAAAGCTTTATAAGAAAGTATTACAAAAACCAGATGTTAAAAGGCGCTTTGCTTTTTTTTATTTGGTTGCTGATTTCATTCCTCTCGGTAAGTTTGCTGGAGTATTTTGGCCGTTTTAGCAGTGGTTTAAGAACATTCTTATTTTACCTTTTTCTTGGGGTGAATGGATTTATCCTAACCAAGTATTTCGTAATTCCCTTGTTTAAGCTCTTTAAAATAGGCAAAACCTTAACTTTAGAGCAAGCATCGGCAATTATAGGTGCACATTTTAGTAATGTTCAGGATAAAATTTTGAATACTCTTCAGTTAGGTAGTTTATCTAAAAATGCAGATAATAGTTTAGCTTTTGCAGCAATAGAACAGAAGGTACAAGAACTAAGACCGTTGCCTTTTACTTCAATTATCGATTACCGCAAGAACTATAAATACCTACCGTTTTTGTTTGTTCCATTGGTTGTTTTCATGCTGCTGAGTTTTAGTTATCCTGAAATGATTTTCGATGCTTCTACAAGAATTTTTAATCATAACAAAGGGTATGAACAACCTGCACCTTTCAGTTTCAATCTTTTAAACAAAGATCTTTCGGTTTTCCAAAGTGAAGATTTTGAAGCTGAAATTAGCGTTACGGGTAATGAAATTCCACTCGAGCTTTTTATTTCTTTGAAGGATGGAAGAAAGTATAAAGCAATATCTATCGGCAAAGGAAAATTTGCCTATACCTTTAAGAACCTTCAGAAAGACGAGCAGTTTCTACTTACTGCTAGCGGTTTTGATAGTAAGGAATATGAACTAAAAGTTTTACCAAAACCAGTTATTGCATCATTCGGTATAGAACTTAATTATCCTGCTTATACAGGAATTAAATCGGAGCGCATCAATAACTCTGGCGATTTGGTTATTCCAATTGGTACAGATGTTAAGTGGATTCTAAATTCTCGTAATGTAGATGCAATAGATTTTCAGTTTGGAGAATTGCCAATTGAAGCATCAAATTCTGGTTCTTCGGGTCAGTTTCAATTCAGCAAAAGAGTAAAGAACAGTAGTGTTTATAAACTTATTACGAAAAACAAGTTTGTTCCAGTTCCAGACTCTGCATCTTTTCAAATTACCATAATTCCAGATTTATATCCGCAGATTTCTGCTGAAGAACAAGTAGATTCACTTAATTCGAATCAAGTCTATTTTAGAGGTAACTTATCCGACGATTATGGTTTCAGCAACCTTAAATTTCACTCAGCACTTAAAAAGGCTGGTTCAGATAAGACTATTCCAGCGAGCAAAACAATAGACATCAACTATAATCAAAAGAGTCAGAGTTTTTACTACTTTCTTGATATTTCAGAATTTCAGCTTCAACCTGGTGATGAATTATCTTACTATTTTGAGGTATTTGATAACGATCAAGTTAATGGAAAAAAATCTGCGAGAACTAACACTTTTAATTTTAGAGCTCCAGATATTAAGGAGATAAAGGAACAAATTAATAAAAGTAACAATGCTGTTAAATCAAATCTAGAGAATTCACTAAAAGAGATAAAGGATATTCAGAAGGATTTTGATAAACTCAAGAAAGAATTGCTTGATAAAAAATCGCCTACATGGGAGGATAAAAAGAAAGCAGAAGATCTTTTGAAGCGTCAACAAGATTTAGAATCTAGACTAGAACAACTTAAGCAAGAGAACGAATCTAGCATTAAGAACAGAAATCAATTAGGCGAAGAGGAACAAAAGATTATTCAGAAGCAAATGGATCTAGAAAAAATGATGGATCAATTGCTAAATGAGGATATGAAAAAAATGATGAAGGAAATGGAGGAATTACTCAAAAACCTGAATCAAAAAGATAAAATGGATGATGTTCAAGTTACCAATAAAGACATCGAAAAAGAATTAGATAGAATGCTTGAGATGTTCAAGCAAATGGAAGTAGAATCTAAAGTGGAAGAGGCTGTTTCTAAATTGAATGAACTAGCTAAGAAGCAAGAGGAACTTTCTAAAAAGTCTGAGAAGGGAACGGAAAAGTCTGAAGATTTAGCTAAAGAACAGGAAAAGCTTAACGAAGAATTCGAAAAGCTTGAAGAAGAACTTGAAGATATCGAAAAGAATAACGAGGAATTAGAAGACCCTATGGACTTGGGCGATTTAGATGAACAAAATGAAGACATTAAAAAAGACCAAAAAGAAAGTTCTGATAAATTAGATAAGAAAGAACCCAAGAAAGCATCAAAGCCACAAAAGGATGCTGCTGATAAAATGAAAGAGAAAGCAGATAGTTTGGCAATGAAAATGCAAAAGGATTCTGAGCAAAAGCAAGCAGAAGACATGCAAGCTTTACGTCAGATTCTTACCAACTTGGTTCGTTTGAGTTTCGAGCAGGAGCAACTTATATGCGCTTTAAAATCTAACAGTACTTACGGCCCTGCGTATATAGAAATCGGTCAGAAGCAATATAAGCTTAAAGATGATGCTAAGTTGATTGAAGATAGTTTGTTTGCCTTATCTAAAAGAAACCCTGAAATAAGTGGTTTCATTAATAAAGAGATTGCTCAGATTAATAGGTACATGGATAAAGCTACAAAGAATCTAAGTTCAAGATTTGTTCCTCAAGCTAAATCAGACCAGCAATACATAATGACTTCTGTAAACAACCTTGCCGTTATGTTATCTGAATCGCTAAAAAAAATGCAGGAAGCTTTGGCTAGCGAGATGAAAGGAGATCAACAATGCGAGAAACCAGGTAATAAACCTGGCGGAAAATCTGGTAAAAAGCCTTCAAAATCACAAGGAGAATTGAATAAGCAAATGCAAGAAATGTTGAAATCTATGAAAGATGGTAAAATGCCAGGCCAGAAGCCAGGAGATAAACCGGGTAGAAATAGTGGAATGAGTGAGCAGTTTGCTAAAATGGCTGCTCAACAAGAAGCCATTAGAAGGGAACTTCAGCGCATGAGTCAAGAAATGTCTAAAGAAGGCGAGCAAGGTAAACTTCAATCTCAAGAGTTAAACAAGCTCTTGAAAGAGATGGAGAAAACCGAGAAGGAGTTGGTAAATAAAATTATCCGTCCTGAGACCTTAAAAAGACAAGAGGATATCTTAACAAGATTACTAGAATCAGAGCGTGCTGAACGTGAGCGTGAACAAGACGAGAAGCGTGAGAGCAATTCTGGTAATGATTTACCAAAACGTGATAATGCGGCATTCGAAGATTATAAAAGAATGAAAGAAAAAGAAATTGAGTTGTTTAGAACTTTAAATCCTGAATATAATTCTTTTTATAAGCAAAGAATTGAGGAGTATTTTCAAACCATTCGTACAAAGTAAATAATGAAGACGCTCAATTTAACTTCAGATTTATCCTCTCTAAGCGTTATCGACTATGTAATAGAAGATATCAAGCACTTAAATTTTCTTGGTGAAGATATTCCAGTTTACATTCAAGTAGTATTGTGCGAAGCAATAAGTAATGCCATTATACACGGAAATGAATTTGATTCGGATAAGCATGTGGAATTAAAATACTACGTTAAGAATGGATTTCTTCATTTCTCCGTTAAAGACGAAGGCGAGGGATTTCATTTAAGTAGTGTAGACAACCCTACAACTGCCGCCAACGTAGAAACTTGTGGAGGCAGAGGCGTTTTTTTAGTGAAAGAGCTTTGTAGTTTTGTTGAGTATTGTAATGATAGTCACACCTTTAAATTTGCATTTCCTTTAAAATGAGCAAACTAATTTCTTTCTATTTTGAGGAAGTAGACCCTTTCATTTCAGAAGAACACGAATTAAACCTCATTAATTGGTTATTGGAATTAGCTAATCACTTTGGTTTCACAGTAGTCTCTGTTAATGTAATTTTCTGTAACGACACTTACATTAGAAAGGTAAACGTTGAGTATCTCAATCATGATTATGAGACAGACATAATCACTTTCGATAACTCAGAGTTTGAACAAGAGATAGAATCTGACATCTATATAAGTATTGAATCAGTTAAAGAGAACGCATCCATTTTTAATATTTCTATTGAAGAGGAATTGCTAAGAGTTTTAGCTCATGGGTTATTGCATCTAGTTGGTTTCAATGATAAATCGGATGAAGAGATTGTAGCCATGCGTGAAGAGGAGAATAAAGCCATCAATCGATATGTTCCACGTGAAACGTTTGAGGTGAGTTATTAAAAGTTCCACGTGGAACATTATGAAAGTTGAATGGAAAAGAATTACGATGTAATAGTAGTAGGTGCAGGTCATGCCGGCTGTGAAGCAGCGGTTGCTGCTGCAAAGATGGGATCGTCTGTTCTACTTATTACCATGAATATGCAGACCATAGCTCAAATGAGTTGTAATCCTGCGATGGGTGGTGTTGCAAAAGGTCAAATAGTTCGTGAAATTGATGCGCTTGGCGGATATTCAGGAATTGTTTCCGATAAAAGTACTATCCAGTTTAGAATGCTAAATCTCTCTAAGGGTCCTGCAATGTGGAGTCCTCGTACGCAAAATGATCGTATGGACTTTGCTTTAGAGTGGAGATATATGCTAGAGCAAACTCCCAACATAGATTTCTGGCAAGATATGGTTGTAGGTGTAACAACTGAAAATCAAAAGATAACAGGTGTAACAACATCTATGGGATTGCATTTTGGTGCGAAAGCTGTTGTACTTACTAACGGCACTTTCCTAAATGGGGTTATCCATATTGGAGAAAAGAAGTTTGGTGGCGGCAGAACAGGGGAGAAGGCCGCTCACGGAATTACTGAGCAATTGGTTGTTCTAGGTTTTGAGTCAGGAAGAATGAAAACAGGAACTCCTCCAAGAATTGATGGACGGTCTTTAGATTATTCTAAAATGGAGGAACAAAAGGGAGATGAAATTCCTGGTAAGTTTTCTTACGATAATACTACCAAGCCAATCACAAAACAAAAGTCTTGTTGGGTAACTTATACCAATGAGCAGGTTCATGAGGTATTAAAAACTGGTTTCGATCGTTCGCCCATGTATAATGGTAGAATTCAAGGATTAGGACCAAGGTATTGTCCTTCAATTGAAGATAAAATTAATCGTTTTGCTGAAAGAGATCGTCATCAGATTTTTGTTGAGCCAGAGGGATGGAGAACGGTAGAAATTTATGTAAATGGTTTCTCAACGTCATTACCTGAAGATGTTCAGGAAAAAGCTTTGCGTTTAATTCCAGGTTTTGAGCAAGCAAAAATATTCAGACCTGGCTATGCCATTGAGTACGATTTCTTCCCTCCAACGCAATTAAGTCTTACTTTAGAAACCAAGTTGATTGAAAATCTATATTTTGCTGGTCAAATTAACGGAACAACTGGTTATGAGGAAGCGGCTTGCCAAGGACAAATGGCTGGAATAAATGCGCATTTAAAGATAAATGGAATGCCTCCACTTATTTTGAAACGCTCTGAAGCATACATTGGGGTTTTAATAGACGATTTGGTTAACAAAGGCACAGAGGAACCCTATAGAATGTTTACCTCAAGAGCGGAGTACAGAATTCTGCTAAGACAAGATAATGCAGATATTCGCTTAACACCTTTGGCTTACCAATTAGGTTTAGTAGATCAAGCTAGATACGATCGTGTTCTAGAGAAGCAAGCTGCTGCAAAAAGTATAGATAAGTATTTGCAAAAAACCAGCGTAGATCCAACGGAAATAAATCCGTTGTTGGTGAGTGTAGGTTCTAACGAATTAACCCAAAAAGTTAAACTTCAACCGATTCTTTTAAGGCCTCAGGTTTTCTTAAAAGATCTAGTAAACAATATACCAACATTAGCTGAGGCTTTTTCAGCGTATGATGATGAAATAATCACTCAGGCTGAAATCAATATCAAGTACGAAGCCTACATACAAAAAGAAGAGGAAATTGCTAAGAAAATGGGCAATTTAGACGAAATTCGCATTCACGATAATTTTGAGTACCAAAGGGTAAAATCTTTATCTGCAGAAGCAAGAGAAAAACTAAACAAAATCAGACCAATAAGCTTAGGACAAGCATCTCGAATTAGCGGTGTTTCTCCAGCAGACATTTCTGTGCTTATGGTTTATATGGGCAAATAATGGAGACTTTTACACATTGTAAGGTGTGCAACCACACCGAATCAGTAGATTTTATTAAGGCAAAAGATTTTACCGTTTCATGTACAGAATTTAATATCGTAACCTGTAGTAAGTGTGGATTTAAGTACACTAATCCAAGGCCATCAAAGGAAGAAATTGGGCCGTACTATCAATCAGACGATTATATTTCTCATTCTAATACCAATAAGGGGCTTTTTAATTCCATTTATCAACGGGTTAGAAAGACTGCCTTAAAGCAAAAATTAAGCTTTATTTCCGCTTGGACAAAAGAAAAGAAGCTTTTGGATATCGGTTGCGGAACTGGCGAATTCTTAGGCTATGCTCAAAGCAAGGGTTGGAATGTAATGGGAATAGAACCTGCAGAGTCTGCTAGATTGCAAGCGATAGAAAATCAGAATGTTCAAGTCTATGATGAACATAACTTAGCAGATTTTGATAGTGCTTCTTTTGATGTAATTACCATGTGGCATGTACTAGAGCATGTCCACGATTTGAATGAGCGAATAGAAGAAATTCATAGGCTGCTAAAAAAGGGTGGGATGGTTTTTATTGCCGTTCCCAATGCAGATGCTTATGATGCGAAACATTATAAATCGACTTGGGCTGCTTATGATGTTCCAAGACATCTTTATCATTTTACGCCTAAATCTATTAAGACTTTATTTACGAGACATGGCCTAAATTTTATCACTCAGAAATTAATGCCGTTCGATCCATTTTATATCAGTCTCCTTAGTGAGAAATATAAACATGGAAAGACAAATGCTGTAAAAAGCGCTTTATTAGGCTCTTGGTTCTTATTAAGATCTCTTTTCAACAACAATAAAGCGAGTAGCTTAATTTATGTTTTTGAAAAACCTTAGAACATTTCTCTTTTTATTATGTACGATGTTTGTGACTGCTTGTGCAAATATTGTTGCACCAACAGGTGGTGAAAAGGATTTCGATGCACCAAAAGTTGTTCGTAGCACTATCAAACCCTTAGAAACTAACGTTAAGCCCAAACAAATCCGATTTACTTTTGATGAATACGTTCAGGTTGCAAGTGATAAGCTGGTGGTTAGCCCGAGTTTGAATACAAAGCCAACAGTTACCGTTAAAGATAAAAGTATCTTGATTGAAATTGCTGACACCTTACTAGACAATACAACCTATACCTTCAACTTTGGAAATAGCATTACGGATATAACCGAGAAAAATCCCTACACAAACTTTAAAATTGTTTTTAGTACTGGCAGTTTTATTGACTCTCTAAAGTATAGAGGAAAAATCATTGAACAAGAAACAGGAAAACCAGCCAAGGATTGGACAGTTGGTCTTTACGAAATCTTCGAGGATGATAGCGCTGTTTTAAAGAATACACCTATTTTTTACACTATTGCAAATGAAAATGGAACTTTTGAATTTGAAAATTTGCCGAATAGGCAATTCCAGCTATTTGCTTTTAATGATGTTAACAAGAACCTTAAAATGGATTTGAATGAAACTTTCGCCTATTCAGATACCTTAATTCAACCTGATACTAGTTCTGAACAAACCAAGCTATATGGGTTCAAATCTGCAAAAAGGGGGATTTCCATGGAAGAGTTTAGAATTGAGCATAAACGGCAAGTAAGATTCGTTTTATCAAATCCAAAAGCTAAGTTTCAATTTCAAATTTTAGACCCTCTGCTTGTTGAAAATACTGATTATTTTGTAACTAATTCTAGAGATACAATTAGGCTTTTTTTAAGGAGTGAGCTAGATTCTGTGATTGTAAAGTTCAATTTCCCAGATTTTAATGATTCAATTCAGTACACGCTTAATTTAAAGGGTGGTAGAGTCCCTTCTTTTTATACAGCATTTTTACCTACTACTCAAAATACTATTCCAGATTCATTGTATACTATTTATTATTCCTTACCTATAGATAGTCTAAATTTAGATAGCATGTCGTTTGCCATGGATAGCACCCTGATTCCAGTAAAGTATTCTTTCGATAATAAAACACTTTTCTTTACTGCAGATGAGCGACTGAAATATGCTACCAACTACATTTTCACACTCAAAAAAGGGGCTTTTGTTGATGTTTTTGGTAATCCCTCAGCCGCAATGAATCTTGCATTTCTTACGCAAAACGAAGATAGTTATGGAAGTTTAATTTTAACTAACCCAGACTCTTCGGAGATTTCAAGCCGAATAATTCAGTTTTGTAACGAAAAATATGAGCTTATTTCTACTTATTCAATTGAGCGAGGTAAAAGTGTTGTTATTTCCAATCTAAAGCCCTCAAGTTATTATTTGCGAGTTTTAGAAGATGAGAATGGAAACTTTGAGTGGGATTCTGGCACATTGTTTCCTAGAAAACAGGCAGAGAAGTTAACCTACTTTTCAGAAGCTATAAAAGTACGTGCTGA
Source organism: Bacteroidota bacterium (assembly GCA_036804105.1). GTDB lineage: Bacteria > Bacteroidota > Bacteroidia > UBA7662 > DAIRTB01 > DAIRTB01. The sequence goes on from DAIRTB010000007.1 coordinate 15,547, forward strand.
TTGGGAACTTGAAATAGACATCAGTATTGTTAAGTGATCCTTTAAGACTCGATAAGTTAGATTATAGTTTCCTTATAAACATAATCTTTTTCTGGAAAATCTGTATTGTAATGTAGTCCTCTACTTTCTTTTCTAAGTTTTGCAGATTTAATAATTGTGTAGGCCACATTTATTAGGTTTCTTAACTCAAGTAGCTTTACAGAAATTTTGCTACGTTTATAAAGCTCCTCGCTTTCTTTATACAAAATATTTAGTCTATCTAAAGCCCTGTCTAGTCTTTCATTATTTCTTAAAATTCCCACATAATTACTCATAAGTGTTTGTAATTCTCTTGTATTTTGTGTTATTAAAGAAAGTTCTTTTGGTGTATTGGTTCCTTCATCATTCCAAGATGGAATTCCAAAATTAAACTCAGACGCTGTGAAGGTTTCTTTAGCGTGTTTGTATATTCGATCTGCAAACACAATAGCTTCTAACAAAGAATTGCTTGCCAATCTGTTTGCACCATGTAAACCCGTGCTTGCACATTCTCCACATGCATATAGGTTTTTAATGCTGGTCTCTCCATTGAGGTTTACCTTTACACCACCAACTAAATAATGCATAGCAGGTGAAACTGGAATGTAATCTTTTCGAATATCTATACCAATGGATAAACATTTTTGATAGATGTTGGGAATATGAGATTCAATAAATTCTTGTGAAAGATTGGTGCAATCTAGATATACAAATTGTTCACCACTGGTAATCATTTCGTTATGAATAGACCTTGCTACAATATCTCTTGGTGCTAACGATAATCTTTCATCATACCGATGCATAAACTCATTGCCTTGTGTATCTCTAAGTACAGCACCATAGCCACGAACAGCTTCAGTAATTAAGAAAGATGGTGATACTCCTGCTTGATACAACGCAGTTGGGTGAAATTGTATAAACTCCATGTTCTCTACCTTTGCTTTGGCTCTGTATGCCATTGCTATCCCGTCTCCTGTTGCAATTGTTGGGTTTGTTGTATTGGCATAAACTTGTCCGGCACCACCAGTGGCCATAACTGTTTTTCGAGCTAGTATAGTTTCTATGAATCCGTTTGTTTTATCATACGCATAAACTCCGAAACAGGTTATATCATCAGTCTTCTTGGTTACTTCTTTACCCAGATGATGTTCTGTAAGTAAATCAATTGCAAATTTGTGAGCAAACAGCGCTATTTGTGGGGTTTTTGCGATTTGCTCTAATAACGTTCTTTCTATTTCTTTGCCCGTTACGTCCTTGAAATGTAATACTCGAGATTCACCATGTCCACCTTCTTTCGCTAAGTCGAAACTACCCGATGTAGTTTTGTCGAAACTTGCACCATAAGCAATAATTTCATTTAATCTGTCTGGGCCTTCTGTAACTACCACATTCACAGCGGCTTCATTACATCCACCATCACCACAAATTAGGGTGTCGCTTATATGCTTTTCAAAGGAATCGGTAAGAAAATCGGTAACAACAGCTATTCCGCCCTGAGCGTATTTTGTATTCGATTCGTCTTCGTTAGATTTTGTAAGAATACAAACGCTGCCGTATTCTGCAAGTTTTAACCCAACACTAAGACCCGCAATTCCGGATCCGATAATTAAAAAATCATATTTCTGGTGCATAAAAATGGCTGATTAAAGCTGAATTTGTTGTTGTGAATCGTTTACTAAAAGTAAATC
>DAIRTB010000008.1:0-16142 GCA_036804105.1 Bacteroidota bacterium
AACTGAGGTAAACAGCAGAATCTGAGACCAAAATGTTGTTGAACATGGGCATAACAGGTCTTACCGTATCTGGCAACACAACTTTCAGAATTTCAGATCGCTCCGAATGGTTGTAATGCATATCTACAGCAACAATCTGATAGTAGATTTCTTTGGTTAGGGTGTTGATATTTACCGAATCTAGGTAAACGGTATCCTGATAAACATCACCTGTTAAGATGGTCATCTCATGGTCTATCTGATTGGCAAAAAACACTCGGTAACCTTTAATGTCGAGTTCTGATCCGAGTGGCCACTTGAGGGTAACTACGCCTAAAGAATCTACTTTACCGGTAAGTCCTGTTGGTTTTGCGGGCGGAATGGAATCGTTCAAGAAAGCATAAACTCCTAACGACCAACTGATATTCCCAGCGGTGTCTATGGTTTCAATTTTATAAAACGAACCTTCTTGGGCAACTGGCTTGGTATCTATAAAGTTTTTCGTTTTTTTATCTAATGGTTTATCGTTGATAATCTGAAATGGACCTTGGTTGTTTTGAGAACGCAGCACATTAAATCCAACAAAATCTTTTTCTATCTGATCTTTTTTCCAGGTGATGTTGAGGTACTGCCCTTGAATATCTGCAAAGTTTACATTATAGGCTGCTTCAGGGGCGGTTCGGTCTCGGCCATAGCTAAATACAATTGGCCCAGGTTCCGAAAGTTCTCCGAAAGGATTAATACCAACTAGTCTGTAACTATAGACTACATAATCTTTTTGTACAGAATCTAGGTAAGTCATCTGGTCGTTTACTCTTGGATTTTTCGGATCGTTGGCCAAGGTCATTGGGAGATTATTTAGGCGCTTAAAGTTTTGGCCTTTGCTATCGCCTCGCTCAAGATAATAAGCAGTGTAATAATTTTTATGTAGATGATTGTACCAATCTAGCCGAACATGGTTTTCGAAACCGAAATCTAGTAATTCAGGCGGCGGAATTTGTGCCTCCATTTTTGCTTGTATAAAAGTTTCACCACCTTGAATTTTTAAAACGCTTTCAGGTACCAGTGATGTAATTCTGTAGGCGTACGTTCCGTTTATTTCTACATCAGAATCCACAAACCTGAGACCTAATAGGTTGGCGGCGATGGTATCGAAATCTGCGGCTACTAGTGCAAATCCGTGTAAGTTTCTTTCTTCATTCAAACGATTAATAATCTCTCCGAAATTCGGATTATTGGGAAGTTGAGAATAGATTTTGCCAAGAACTGAGTGCGCTGCAATAACTTGGTAACTGTTAGTTGTATCTACGGTATTGGCCCAAACCATACTATCAGCAGGTTTAAAAGTGCCAATGGTTTTCCAAACAGCTTTAAAGTAAGTAGTGTCTCTGCCAATCTGCGCTTTCTCTAGTTTGTAACCATGTATATTGAGGATAAAAAATGCCTCAGAACTTGCAGGCGCCCAGCGAATTACCATTTTATTACTCGTGTATTTCGCAATTATGCCAATGTAATTATTGTTCAATTGAGCAGAGTCTTGCGCCTTCACCTGAGATTGAATGCAAAACATTAACCCAAATAAAACCAGTAACAATCTATGTCTATTCGTCTTCATTATTTCTAATCTTTATAATTGAAAGGGCGTAAGCATTACGCCCCTACTTTTTGCTCGTAATTCCTAATTCCTAATTCCCAATTCATCTACTAAGATTAATATTAAATCGATAATTTTCGGTTCCATCTAATCCGTAACCGCAGGTTGGCGGCTTGTAAAATACCTTAACTGGATAATTGCCGAAAATCAATCTTGTGTACCGTTCATTCAGCACATAATCAAGGTAAACCATTTGGTTGTGTGTTAAGAATTCTGAACCCCATAAACCATAAATTGCAACTACCGATCGGGCCATATTTCTCGATTCATTTCTGTTGAGCAAAGTTTGAATTGGAACTCCATAGGAAATTGGAATTCTATGTCTTAAATCTAAACCTGCCAAGGCTCCGCCTCTTCCCAAATCGCCGAAACCTGTTGAGCTTGCAGCCCAACTAATTCTAAATCCATTGTCAGGAGGCGGTGGGAGTTTTTCGTTATCAGCAAGCAAGCTTCTATAAGAGTAATTATTAGCAAAATCTACTGGGCCTCTTGGTGGAGTTCCGAATCTTCTGTTGTTGAAAGTTTTATTTCCAAAGTTTTCTGTCTGCAACCAGTTTCTAAAACCGTAAGTAGCATATTGCTGCCTTTCCATCCAAATATTGGTTCTTGGCGCCCATTCTGCCTCAAATCCTACCAAAGCAGGAAGATTTATGGTGCGAGCACCTTGCTGATATGTATGAGCAATTACATCGTATTCGTCGAATCCTTCTCCAGTAGAAACCTGCGTGATGGTTTCTAAATCGCCCCAGCCAGATTTCGTTGTTTCAAGTGTACTCATTGCCGCCATTTTGGTACCCACCGTATTGTATTGACTGGTTTTGAAATGGAAGGTATACAAAACAACCAGATCATCGCCTGTTTTTGAGCCAGCAGTAACTGTTTTTGCTCTCGTTTCAATAGAAGAGTTTCCGAAATTTCGAGAGTCATAGGAGCTTCTTATGGTTGAATTTTGTGCTTTAAAGCCTGATGAAGCCGTTGTTGCTTTTCCTGTGCCCGTATAAACTTTCATCGCAATTAGATCTACTGCATACACTTTGTTGTTTTCTAAGGTAGGAATTTCAAACAGAATATTGGTGGTAGTGAAATTTCTCAAGTCGGTTAACACAGGAGTGCCACCATTTATCGGGGTAAATCTAGCTTTGAACTGCCAAGTGTAACCTGCCGATCTTGGTCTTTCTGTAAACAAGAAGTGCATGCTTCGTTTCAAGGCTAAAACCCCTTGCTTGCACTCGTCTTGCAAGAAATAACGCTGATCGTGAAATGGATACGAATACGCTACATGGCGAGGATCAATTTTATCAGGTCGATCTCCCGTTACAAAAAGCACCGCATATTTTTTCTGAATTGGTTGGTCTGATAAATCTCTACTTGTTGCCCAAGCGCCGTTCTTCTGTTCTTCGGCATATGCAGTTGTCTCCCAAAGATGGCCAGTTCTCGATGCTAAAAATGTATCTGGATACAGGGTAAGGAGGGTGTTGTTTTCACTCATTCCTACGGTTCCTTCAACAAAAGCAGCCCTTCTGGATAATGCTTTTAGTTTTGTTTCTTTTTGCATAACTCGGAATCTTCTCACAATATCTCGATCGTTCATGTCTTTAGTGGTAAGTGAAAATTCTTCATTAATAGAGTAATTGTATAGTGCCGATGGCTCAATTCCGCAATCAACATCGGTAGACCATGCATCTGGACTTAAAGAGGCCACTAATTCAATGCCAGCCATTGGGTTTTCAACAGGAGGTACGCATGGAGTTCCTTGGCTGAATTCGAAATGGCAGTTTCCTTTAACTGCACCTCCTAAAATGCTGTATCTACCCGCAATAGCGCCTTGAACCCAGTTAGGATTCGGGAAACCACCTTGTAAATAAGCTGCCATTTGAACACCTAGAATTTCGAATCTTCCTTTCACAAAAAATAGGTCTACAAATAGTCCGATTGAAGCATCAAAATAACCATAAATCTGCCCTCTAGCATACCAGCCATTATCGCCCATCACTTCTCCTGGTCCCATGCCTTCGCATCGCTGGGTGTATTTTTTTACTGATAAATCGAAGCCAAATTCTAATTCTAATCTTGCATAGAAAGGCATCACCTCAAAGCCCAAAGGTCCAATCTGAATATTCGATCCCATTGCGAAGCCATCACCTCGAGCTAGGTTGGTAATATCTCTATCAATTCTCACATTTAAGGCACTTGCAATTCTTTCTGGAATTGGCGGCATCGGTGGTAAATTCATTCCACACATAAAGTAAAAACTTGCTCTAGCCAATCTGGTTGATCCCAATTGAAGCGCTAAACCAACGGGCACATCTGGCTTTCCAACATAAATGTGCCAGGTCTCTGGGCTAGCAAAAATTTCAATTCTGCCAGCTAAATTGCCAGGGTTCGCTCCTACCAAAACATCGGCAATGTTCACATAAACTTCCACATTAGTTTGGAAAGTTGAGGTAACAAAATTGTAGCGGATGTCTAGATTTGCGCCAATAGCTGCACTTGCTCTATCGTCGGTTTCAGACATAATTATGAAATCTCCCCGCAAGAAAATACTTTCCATTCCGCCGGTGCTTTCAACAAATTGTGCGCCCAAAGTAATTAATCCATGATAAGCAGAACTTCCACCAGTTGCACCTATTTTTACTTTTACTTGGAAGCCTAAGCCGATATTTTCATCAGGTACAAAAGCTACACCGGTACTGGTTGCACCTGCGGCATCGCTGCTTGGTCTTCTGGCATTTTGAGTTCCACTTCCCGTGAGCGCAGATGATGGAATGCTGCTAAATGAAACGGGTTCTGGTGCTCGCATGTGGTACCAAGCCCCGCCGCCAAGTCCTCGTAAATCTACGCCAGTAAATAAGGTTACCCCCGGACTCCACGAGGCCATAGCATCTACAAACCAATATCTAAAACCTCGAACTTCGCCAAATTGAACTGTTGCCTCAACTTGAATGGTGGGTTGCATGCCAACGCTTAAGTAGCCCTTAATTCCCTTTCCATAAACAGGATGCGTATTGTAGAAAACTAAATATCCATCAATGCTAACCGGTCCGATATCGCCCCCAACCGCAATGGAATCTAGGTTGATGCCGCTAAAATCCCAACTTTGTCTTTCTCCAGTAAGGGTGAGTTTGCCAAGCAAGGCAATTTTGGTTGCTGCTCGGAACCCTCCAGATTCTCCAGTTAAATTCAAGGCCAACACAAATTCAATTCCAAATCTTGGGCCTGGACCTTGATCGAATTCCATCATACTTGGTCCAGATCTGCTGGTTATGTTTATGCCAGTTATGCTTAAAGGAAATCCACCAGCTGAATGCTGATCGCTCGCCCGTGCGAAACTTCCTACCGAAATATATTCTGGGCCACGGCTATTCAAAACGAAATGTTCGAATCGGATGCCGTTGAAACCCAAACCGTCAATGCTTGCGCCACCCTCGCCACCTCTTGTTCCGGTAATGGAAAGGCTGCCAGAAAGATCGCAACCAGCTGCAAATCCTGCTCCATCAATTATTACGTTTACTCTTGAGGTTGGAAGTAGCGAAAGTGTTGTTTCCCAGATTTCAGCTTCAAATGTGTCTTTGGGCTGAATTCTGAATTCGAAAGCAAAGTTACCAGCCGAATTTCTGTTCAAACTTGCATTGTATTTTAACTCGTCTCTATCGGAAATGGGAAGTCTAATTTCACCTGAAAGTCCTGCATTTCTGAAATCGTTACTAACCATAGAAAGGTAAACGGTATCTAAAGAGTAAGCCCAGCCATCCAGACTTCCATCATCTACTTGAATTAAATTTTCTACGGAGAATCGAGCGCTGAAACCAGTTCCATCAATCAAGGTATTGTTTATAGATGCTGATATCCGTTGTGTAGGGTTACCCACGGTTTTAAACTCTTTTGGAAGTCGCACCGCTAGTCGCTTCATGTAAAATCCCTTCCAATGGATGGTTTGAACTCCACCATAACCTTCTGGAAAAACCATGGAACCTGGGTTCTGCAAATCGGAAAAATCTAAATACGCCTCACTTGCAACGAAGCCCCAACCTGGCAAGCCCGCAACTTGAAATGGATCCATATCTAAACCACAAATCCAGTTTCCAGAGCGTTGTACTTTCAAGCCAAATCTCGCTTCCACTTGTCCGATGCCAGCCGATCCGTCTAAGGAGTCTGGAAGTAAAAGATTTCTACCAAAACGTACTAATCCTAAAATGGATAATTCTTTAAATCCTTCACAATCCCAGCTTACATAAGTTCCAGAATCTGTAGCTGGCGAATACCCTTTTAGGATTAAACGAATATCATCAGTGTAGGCTAAATCTCTGTCTAAGGGAAGGAATAATTTTCCCTGGCCCATGTTCAAACCACCTGGATGGAAGCAAATATCGTTTGCTCCCAACGACAACCATCCGTGCAATTCTGGAATGTCTAAACTTACTAAAGCATTCATAGTAGCCATGGTTGCGGTAAATTTGCAGCCCATAATGCCGATGGTAAGTCGTTGGCCGTCAATGGTATTGTCAATCCCTAAAGGCATGCCAACTGGTTCGGATCCCGCTAATTGAGAAACCAACCTATTAGAGGTGGTTATCCAATTGTTTATTTCTTGCGCTTGGGTTTCACCAACTCCAGTGAAAACGCCCACTGCTCGAGCCAAAGATTCTGGAACTGGCGATGAAATATCGGTTTCGGTTAGTACAGCACCCGAAAGCAATTCGTTTGCCGCATTTATTTGAATGTTGGTGAAGGTAACTTTCACTGGAGCATTCATAAACGGTACCCGAATATTTCCTTTCCCTCTGGCATTTGTTCCACTCCAAATAATTTCAGTGAGCACCATGTTGAACATGCCCACTTTTATGGTTGTGCCTACCGCAGCGGTTGCAACTTGAACTCTGTCAGTTCGGGTAGGGGCGGTACAATCTGCTAAGCAACTTGGGGGCGTTGTTCTAGGACTATCCTGAACAATTTCGGGAAGCGAATCGCCAATGGTAAATTGCCATGTTGTTCCTGTTACGTACGGATTACTTAAAGAATCTATATCGTCTATTAACCATTTGGCTCGCCAATAATACGTGCCACTTTCGGTAAAACTGAAGGTGTGTTCTATGGAGCGATAAATGGAATCGTTCAATAAATTGTTGTTGGCGATGCACTGATTTAGATCTACATTGGGCGCAAATCTTCTAGAAACCTTGTGTACAATGGTGTCGAAAGCACTTGATTTAGAAACCTCCAGCACGTATCTTTCTTCAACGCCATGATTAAAAAAGTTGGAAGCTGGTGCAGCAGAAGTTCCCGATGTTACCACAGAAAAGGTGGGTAAAAAATTTACGGGAAAATCTGCTGTCTGGAATCTTAGGGTAATGTTGCCTCTTTCTTGGTTAGATAGGTTTGGTGGATTTTGATTCACAGGCGCACCCATTCCGGAGATAAATTCATCGGAAGCGGAAACTGCAATCTGTTGGCTTTCTCCTGTGGAACGATGAAGAAAATAGCCGCTTACATCGTAGCGATATCGAGCCCCTCTTAAAAACTCTTGGCCTACAACCGCATTCGATTCGTTTACTGGTATCACACGGCTTGCATCTTCGGTTATGGTCATACCAGCTGCATCGGATTGCGATCTTGCTGGACCATCTGGCCACCGCAATTCCCTATTTCTTGTAAGTACAGAAACCCCGTTTTGAGATAAATTCAAATCGAAATTGAAACGATACAACTGTCTGTCGTATGGCGAAAATCGTACTGTTAAAGGGAAATATCTCCAAGGAATATAATCGCCACCTGTTGGAAAATGGCTGGCAATGGTAAACCTGCCGCTGCCAGTTGAAGCTCCGTAGGTAAATGTACATGGAATGGAATAGCCTCGGTTGGCAAAACGCAATTCTCCTGAAGGATCAACGGCTCTTACCCGGATGGCATATCTTCTTCCAACCTCTAAAGCTGGGTTTGCTGAAGTATAAATGTATGAAGTGAGATTCGAAACGCTATCGGTAAAAAAAATAGGTGTGGTTGCAGTTTCAAAGGCTTCGTTAGGATTTCGATCGATTGGAAGCAGTTCAATCATCTCGATTACATACCGCAGATCGATGGGCGCTTCGGGTGAGCCAATCCAATTGATCACAAAATTTTGAACATCTGTGGGTGCCATTACTTCGCCACATTGGGTTGTACCCATTGAAATTATTTCTGGAGCATTAATAACCGCAATTCTAAAGGGTGCAGAACATCCTGCGGGAACAATTCCGCTCAATGGAACCGAATGGCCGATGGAATTATAATCGTAAGCTGCAACACAAAGTTGGTAAATACCTGCGCTCAGCCTTCCCGTTCTTTGTAATTCTGCTCGGTCAATTCCTACCAAAGTTAAACTTCCTAAGCTGGGAAAAAGTGGTCTTAGATCTTCGGTAGTTAATAATCTGGTTTCGCCTGGCAACATTACTAAGGGTTGCGGAGGCTGTAGCTCTGGCGATGTGGAAATGGATCTCGAACCGTCAATCGACCTAAATGTTGCACCAAGTTTTATGGATTGTGTGGTGCTAGAAAAGTTAGAAATCGAAATTAAAACCCTGCTAGGATCTGAAGTATAGCTGTAAAAATCTGGATCGTACGGCGGATTTACCGTAACATTTATGTTGATTACCTGAGCATTAAGTCGCAAACTGAAAAGTGCAATTACAAATGCAAAAGAAAATATATGATGTACTTTAGCTTTCATGTTTACCGATTTTAGAAATTGAGGGAGTATCTAAATGAAGCTCTTTGCTCGTTGAAAGTATAAATGGATACATTGGTTGTTTTATTGAATAAGGCGTTGAGCATTACCCCGAAGTGGTGCTTTTTCTTAAATACATAATTCGCATTTCCACCAATGTTGGTTATGCTGCCGTCTGATGCGCCTTCTTTTATTTTTTGCTGAAATGAAGCAACTCCAGCTAAATTAATCTTACTTTTTGAAAATGTTTTTCTGATGTTGAAGGCTGGCCCAATTAGTTGAAAAGTACCGCTATTGTTGTTTACTTGTGTGAAATTTCCGCTAAAACCCATGTTAATTCCAGTGTTTCCATTACCACGATTGTAGCTAGTGGAAACCACCATAGAATTGCTCTCCGTATTTGCACTAGTTATGATGTTGTTGTCTCGTAAGTCTTGAGATTGGACATTCAACACTATACTTTGGGTTTGTTTGCCTCTTGTTTTCGAGATTCTAAAACTTCCACCAAAAGATTGGTTAACGATGCTGAATAATATGGAGTCGTTTAATTGTACTTGTCCGCTGTTTAAATCTGTACCGTAATTGCTGTAATTTAAGGAAAAACCTAGATTTTGTTTCGGGTTGAAATTCAAATATGCTGAGCCAATTCTGTTGGTTGTTGTACTAAATTGATCTTTTAAAAGATTGTTTGAGCGGATGCCATAACTGGTGTTCAGTATAACCTTGGTTTTAAAAAGTATTAAGGTAGGAGAGAGGGTAATTTGTTGTAAATCGTTGGCGATATAAAATGATCCTAAAGTTTGATACTCTGGATCAACCCTTCTGTATTCTGCTTTAATTCTGAAATGTTTTCTTGAAAATCCTAAAGAGGCATTTCCTGCAAAGAAAGGTCTTGTAGATCTATTTAAGACCATTATGTTTTCGAGTGGTTTAAGTGCTGGCTCGTCTGCAGACATACTATCTGTAATTCTAGAATCTAGAGTTACAGCACTTAGCGCAAAATCAATATTCAAATCGAACATCTTGAAAAAGAGGTAGTTCGATTTTATGCCTACCGATACATTTTCCATCGGTTTAACCTGGAAACTATCCAAGGAAGGAGCAATGGTAGAATCTTTAATATCTACTGCTCTGAAGAAGATTAAATCGGTAAAGTTTGAGCCTTTGCCGAAACCTATTTTTGCGCCCATTCCCCAGCGTTCATATGAAGGAAGCAGGTAACTAAATCTGCTTAAATTTTCCTGATCTATGGTTACTTTGTTTCTGAATTTGCCATAAATTACCGATGCTCTAAATTTTCCAGGTTTTATCTCAATCCCACCGCCCAAAAATGTAGCGCCAGAAAGGGTGTAATCGCTAAAATAAATATTTCTCCAGCCAGCATGAATGGTTAGCCATTTGTAGTATGGACTAGCGCCATACTTATTAAAAGGTTGCGAAAAGCTGCGTTCTTGTTCGCTCCAAACAAAAGAAAAGGGAATACTTACATCGTAAATTTGAAAGGTAGGACTACCATTAATATACCAACTAAAGGGCACTCTTCGGCTATTAATGCCCTGTTGAGAGGTAAAAGTGCTTCCTAGGCCAATGCTGCCGCTAAATTCGAATGCTTTTTCTTTTTTTCCAATTTTGGAAAGGTCTTGAGCAAATAGCACGCTATTAAATGATAAAAGAGCAAGTAAATAAAGTAGCGTTTTCACTTTTTTAGGGATTTAGATAATGCTCTTTGCAGAGCTTTTTTTAAAAGATAAATTTAGAATCAGGTTTAGATTAATTGGTAAGCGGATTAAAAAATTCACCTTCAGTTATTTGAATCGAAGCTCCGTTTTTATTGTAAAGAGTGGCGCTAAAGGTGCCATTTATGGCATAAACATCTGGAGCGCCTGGAATTAGTTTCATTTTAGTTACGGTTACAGTGGCGGTTCCTTTTCTTCGGGTCTGAAACAAAAAGAATTCGTTGTTGTCTAAATCTGTGCTGATGCGCTTAAATATGATACTATTAAAATTATTTTCGTTTATATTAAAGGTGCGAAGTCCAAGTTGATCTGGACTATCATATATAAGAATTATAGATTGTAAATTGGTGGAAACACCATTATTAAAACTAAATCCTAGTTGCTCTACATCGTTATCTAAAAAACTTGTACCAAAATTGTATTGGTATTGCACGCCATCGGCTTTGAACTTAACATAAGCGGTGGTAGGGTTTGGGTTGTTTCCAGGGTTATTGAGCTTGGGGGTTTCTGATTTTTTGCAAGCGTAAAGGCTTATAAGCAAAAGAATAACAAAAGATATTTTGTTCATAATTTTAAAAATTAATTATTGACAGATGTTATTTCCAGTATTATTATTGAATGTATTTGCAGTTTCAGTTAGCACACTGCTAGCATCTTTGGCAATTCCACAACCCGCACTCTGCGAAATAATGCAGTTGTTATTTTTGCTCTTCCTGTATTGCCAGATTGCGTAATGAGGCCAATGTTAGCAGCTGCAAGCCCTGTAAACATGCTTTGGCCACCGCCATTGGAAATATTGCAGTAGCTCATTTCGTTTCTAGTGTCAGAAGAATTGAATAGAAATCCCTTCCAGGTACCTTTAGCATTAGAATTGCCTTGAAATGAGATTCTGTTTTGATTTGTACCTTGAGCAATTAAATAGCCGTTAGGAAATCGAACTCTAATAATGGTGTTGGTACTCATTTCGAAAGTAGCGCCAGCTGCAATGCTTAACCCAGTTTGGATATTAATATCTCCAATTACCCTGTAAAAAACACCTAGGCCTAAATACTTCCAGGTTTGCATAGTAAGTTCGTTTAAATCTTCACCAAGAATTTCAACTACTTTGGCGCCATTTTCGGTATTGTAAACGCTTTCTTCATCTAACCTCGAAACCATGCTAGGTGGAAGTTGAACACCCGCATTTACATTATTGCTGAATGTATTTTTAGAAAAGGTATTTAAAATGGCGCTTTTGCCAAGAATAAATCCATGTGCCGCCGAGTTGCGAATAATTGAATTGGTTAATCTTAATTTACCATTAACCGCAGATTGTGTGTGTACTGCCAAGGTACTTTGAGGAATAAGAGTTTGCATAACAGCCCCTCCGCCATACTCGAAAATGCAGAAGTCGAATTCGTTTCTATCGTCTGGACTTAAAATTAAAATTCCTCGCCAAGATCCAGGTGTTGCAACCACGCCTGTAAATCTAATTGGATTGGTTGGGGTGCCTTTAGCCTGTATGTAGCCGTTAGAGGTAATGGGTAAACGCATCATACCATCGGCTTCGAAAGCTACAACTACACCGGGTTCAATAATAAGCGTTTCATTTACCTGTAACTGAGACTTCTTTATTATATAGTCTGGCTTTGTTGGATCTGTTACTATATTTTTCCAGGTAGTTTGGGTATTTATATCTGCATTTATTTCTACCGGTTTTTGATTGTCTGGGGTAGGGGTTTCTTTATCTTTAGAAGCCTGCAGTAAGGCTGTGGCCAAAAGAATTGATAAGATTTGAGTTTTCATTGAGTAATGATTTAAGGTTACTCAATATTAATGTCTTAGAAAATACCTTTTTTTAACAATGTATAATTAGCGGATATCGCTTAACAAGCAACTGGTTTCTACTAACAAACCATTATAACAACTTCGGTACCCATATCACCCAACTGTTTTGCATTTAAGCTGATGATTAAATTGTGAGTTTGAGCATATTGTAGCATCCGCTCTTTCTGAATGTTTATGCCCATAGATGCATGGTTCTTCAGATTAGGATCAATTTTTTGCGTATTTATTCCGATGCCATTGTCTCTAATTTTTACAATTAGATTTGCTTTTTCTTTATAAAATTCTAATTCAATTATCCCCTTATCTTGAATGGTTTTATCTACAAATCCGTGCTTAATGCTGTTTTCAAGAAAGGGTTGTAGCATTAAAGGTGGCACTAATTGCTGGAAATTTACCTCTTCGTTTATGTTAAGGGTAAAATCAAAACCATCGCTTTTTCTTACTTTTTCTATTTCTAAGTACAACTTGCTGATTTTAATTTCCTCTTCTAAGGTTATTAAATCTTTGCTTGAACTGGAAAGAATACCCCGCATTAACTTGGCAAAATCGTTTAAAATTTTCTCAGCTTTGTTGTACTCTTTAAGTTTAATTAATGCTGAAATAGAGGTGAGGCAGTTGAAAAGAAAATGCGGATTGAGCTGAGATTTCAGAACAATTAACTTAAGCTCTGCAATTCGTTTTTGAAGTTCTTTTTCTTGGTTCTTTTTGTTAGAGAAATAATATAAAACTACTAATGTAATGCTAATGATTAGGGCGATTAAAATACCATAAAACAAGTTGCTTTTGTACCAAATTGTTGTAATGGAAAATTTGCATTCACTTACTTGCTTAGTACCCAAAACCCTTACCTGAAAATTATAATTTCCTGCTTTTAAATTGGCTAGACTTACTTGATTTACACCTTTCTCTAGTCTAGTAAAATCCTTTGAGAGCTCGTTTATTTTGTACTCGTAAATTATTTCTTGCGGGCTAGAAAAATCGAAATTGCTGAAAAATATTTTTACATCGTTTTGATTATTTGGAACAATAATTTGCTCTAAATCAGAAACATAATGCGTTTCTTGGCTATAAAAATCGGTAATTATGGGATTCCTATTTTTCTCTTCTAACACCGTATTTTTATCAATCAAGAAGATCGCATCGTTTTTCGAAACTATTAGTTCGTCATCTTCAGAAAAGAAAAGGCAGTGTTCGTACCAATCGTTGGTTTTTTGATGTGTTAGGTTGTCGAAATCAATAAATCTAGCTTTCTTTTCATCGAAATAGAACAACCCCCCATTACAGATTAAAAACAACCTACCTGTTTTGTCTGATTTAATTTCTCGGGTTGTATTGTTGTTTAATCCATCCTGAAAGCTCAATAATTTCAACGATTTTTTAGATAAATCGTATTGATAAACGCCTCCAAATTCTAGGGGAATCCATAAGCGATTTTTAGAATCAGCAAAAATGCTTTGAATGTAGTTTTGTTGTGTAGTGGCAAATTTTGGAAGCTTAAATAAGAAGTTGGTTTTTTTACTTGATAAGTTGGTGCTGTAAACATCAAGATCTTTAACCCAATACAAGGCGTTCTGGCTAAGATTAGAAACAATGTCTAGGCTGGAATCTGCAATAATTAATTCTAGTTGCTTAGATTGGTATTGGTACAAACCTTTTTCCGTTTTAAAAAAAACCGCATTGTTCGTACCACATAATACCTTGCTACAATATTTAAAAGAATCAAAAAAGTAATTTTCTGCTTTTTGAGTCTTTGGGTTGTATTGAATCAGCTGGTTTGTAACATCAGAAATCCAGATTATACCATTGTCATCTTCGGCAAGTGATGTGGCAAAAGGTTCTTTATCTTTCCAATTACTTGGTAAAGTGATTTGATTTATTAAATCAAAATTCTTGTTGTATATAAGAAGCCCGTCATGATTGGAGTTGGCCAAAAAGTACTGTCTATAATTATTGCTCCAATACAGATCTAATATTACCGATTCGTAATAATCTGGTTGGAATTTTTGTTGTGGCAAGCTGATTTTGGTAGTTGAGTTCAACCTTTTAAATGCAACCATCAAACCATTTTGAAAAATATTGGAAAACCACTGATTTCCATCACGATCTATCATCCAGTCAATTAAATCGCCTTTGGTTGGAATTCCATTGTTTACTAAATTAACTTTTGTAAATGTTTTACGGTTAAGATCGAAATACATTGGTCCGGCTGAAGTGGAAATGGATAGCGTTTGGGAATCAACAAATTTCAAATTGGTAACAATATTGGTGTTTAGCACCTTTAAATTGAAAGCTACAGGATTAGAAAAGTAATGCTGCCATTCTCCAGTTTTTGGGTCTAGTTTGCCAATTCCCGCAAAAAATTTGCCCGCCCAAATTACGCCTTTAGAATCCATCACAAGAGAATTTATGTGGTTTAGGGCAAAATTTTGCATTGGGAATTTGTGGTAGGCTCTGTAAGTGGTTAGTTTATGTGTGTATTTATTGAATTTATAAAGGCCAGTTCTGCAGCCTAACCAAATTAGACTGTCGTTAAAGGTATCTACTAAAATGGTTTTTACGGTATTGTTGTCCCAATCGGTTGAGAAATTGTTTGTCAGCTTTTTAAATAAGTAATGGTAAAATTTATTTTTGTGTGGATGGTAATGGTAAAAGCCATCGGCAAGCGTGCCTATCCAATAAGTACCATCTGTATCTGAAGTAATATTATTGGCAGATTTGGGTGAGTTTCGAATTCTAGAGATTTCGTTGGTATTTACATTTAGCTTCAGAATTCCATCTAGCCGAGTTGTTAGAAGATAAATACTATCAGAAATTTTGGTATACGAGTTGAACTGCCCTACTGCAAAACTTGTGCTGTCGTTTGGATTGGGATTGAAGTTGATAAACTGGTAACCATTAAATTTACTTAGTCCTGTCCAAGTGCCAATCCAGATAAATCCTTTGTAATCTTGAAAAGTGAAATTGATGTTGTTCGATGGCAGCCCCTGTTGAAGAAAATAATTCTTTACATTCAAATTGATTTCTTTTTCAATTTGAGCGGAAGCTTCAAAACTCCACAGAACCATTAAAGAAACAAGAAGGGTTTTGGCCACCAATTTCAATTTATTCATTCAAATTAAACAGAAAAATAATGTTGGGTTTGTTAAAATGATTATTTCAACCGTTTCAATGTATATTTAGCGGTATAGGTATTGCTCCAACATCAATAGGAAATCGGCTTTTTTAGCTCTAGAAATAGCCAATTCCGTTCCATTTTTCATTATCACCGAGCCATTTTCGCCTTTCACCAATTTTTTCACGTAGTTGATGTTGATAATGGTAGACTGATGAATTCTTATAAAGTTGCTGGAGTCTAAAATCTTTTCAAACTCCCCCAAATTCTTACTTACCACTTTTTTCTCGTTGTTAGCGAGATAGAATATGGAGTAGTTTTTATCGGCAGCGCAATAGATAATCGATTCTAATTCAATAAACTCAATTCCAGTTAAATCTGGAAGTGCAATTTTTGTTGCTTTATTTTTCTGTTCTTTTTGAAACGATTCTGCCAGCTGATTTACAGCAATTGCCAATTCTTCTGGGTCTATGGGTTTTAGTAGATAATCTTTGGCCTTTAGTTTAAAAGCTCGAAGCGCATATTCTTGGTAAGCAGTGGTAAAAATGATGTTGAAATTTATTTTGCCAAGTTGTTCCAGAAATTGAAGGCCACTCATTTTGGGCATTTCAATGTCGAGAAAAAGCAAATCGATTTTATGGTTTTTAAGGAAGTCTAGTGCTTCAAGTGGTGAATTGAAAGTTGCAACAATTTGAATTTGTGGGCAATGCCGCTCTAAATCTATTTTCAAAGACGAAACAGCCAGCGCCTCATCATCTAATATGCAGGTCTTTATCAACATAAGTTAACGTTTAAAATTTGAGCAGCCTTTTAGGGTGTAAATGATGATCGCTTAAAAACAAAAGTATAATTTAAATGAGAGAAATGCTAGTGGAGAGGGTAATTGTCGGAATCTGGATTCAATGATTTCAGGATTTATAGGAAGAGAAATATTACGAAAAGACCTCAAAAGATTTCTCAAAGATTTTGAAATCAAGCATTTTTTATGTTAAAATTGTGTTAATATATCTTCTCAAATTGAGAATCAAGAAAAGTAAAAGTTAATCGCATTAAATTGGTAATTGAATTTAACTTCTAACTGATGAAATCCGATTTCCTCTCGGCAACGTTATTTTCTTTCCAACCTAAAATTAT